>NCBI01000043.1 GCA_002255365.1 Chromatiales bacterium 21-64-14 | reverse complement strand
GTGACATTGGGCGGTGTAACGCGGTTCTGGACGCGGGACAAACGCCTGCGAGCGGTGGCTGGCGCTCTGGCGCTGGCGTACGAGCGGGATTGATCTTCTGACATGAGCGACGCCGCGGACGCTCTCGTTCAGCAGGCGACCGTAGACTACCTGAAGCGGCAGCAATGCTCCCAGCATTGACATCCTCCCCCGCCTAAAGTCGGGGGATTCCTACGGCGCTCATCCCGGCATCGATCCAGGATGAGTCGCTTCGGTGGGTTCCTGCTGCTGGCGGCATGACCGCACCGCTCACTTCACAGGCGAACCGGGCGTGTCCCGCCCTTAAGACATTGATCGCGCCGACCACATCGGCGTTTTCCTCGAAGCCGCATTCGACGCAGGCGAACCGCTCCTGTGTGCGGCGGTTGGCCGCCGACACATGGCCACAGCACGGGCAGGTGCGGCTCGTGTTCTGCGGCGGCACGGCAATGAGCCAGCCGCCGTTCCACGCCAGCTTGTAATCCAGTTGGCGGCGGAACTCGAGCCAGCCTTGATCGAGGATGGACTTATTCAGTCCGGACTTGGCCCGAACATTCTTTCCCGGCGCATCGAGCGTGCCTGCCGCCGACCTGGACATGTTCCGTACCTGCAAGTCCTCGATACACACCATCGCGTGGTTTTGGCTGATCGTGGCCGTGGTCTTGTGCAGGTAGTCGCGGCGGGCGGTACCGATTCGGGAGTGGATACGCTGGACGCGGGCTTTCGCCTTCTTCCAGTTGTTGCTGAACTTGGTCTTGCGGCTCATCGCCTGCTGCGCCTTGCGCAACGCAGTCTCGTGCCGCTTGAAGCTGTTGAGCGGGGCGTAGAACGTGCCATCACTCAAGGTGGCGAAGCGGGCGATGCCCATGTCGATGCCGACTGCCCCGCCTTGGGGAATGGGCTGCTCGACCTCCCGTTCCGTCTGGATCGAGACGAACCACTTGCCGCAGGACTGGCTGATGGTGACGTTCTTCACCGCGCCCAGCACGTCCCGGCTGTGGCGGTAGCGCAGCCAACCGAGTTTCGGCCTTATGTAGACTGCTCGATTATGTGGACTGTTTTGGGCGGCATGGCAGCGGGGTGGCGCGAAGCGCTAGCCTTGACAGTGCGACGCGGCCCGGCAGCTTGCCGGCAAACACCAATGGAATTCCAGCGCCGCACGCAGGCGGCGGGCCGAAGGATCAAGCCTCGTTGGCCTTGTCCGCCTCGGGAGGCTCGTTGTCGTTGTCGGGAGCGTCGTCCAGCTACCCGATAGACATCAATCGCCAAACTCGTCTTCGAGCAGCTTGCCACGTTCCATAATCGTCTAGGCGTCAAGGTTCTGACAGGTCCAGCCCAAAAGCGCCTTCATGGCAGCGGATACATCGCCGGTGAGCGTCTTGTAGTCCGTGATCGCCTTCAGAATGGCCCCCAATGCGCACTCCTCGGCGTCGAACTTGATGAATTCGCAGTTCCGGTCGTCAAAATGCTTCACCTCGTTGATGAACAGCGTCGCGTTAATGTCCTTAATGATCGTTGAGCGGCTCGGTGTTTGGTCGGGACCGCGTTTCTGTTCTATTGCGTAATATAGTTCGGCCACGGCAGTGGCTTTTATCTGTGATAGACTAGTCTATAGCCTAGTCCACTATGGAGTCCGCGTCGCATGAAGACCGAGATCGGCGCCTACGAGGCCAAGACCAAGCTGCCAGAGCTGTTGCGGCAGGTTCAAGCCGGCAAGCAGTTCACGATCACCAATCGTGGTCGGCCCATTGCTGATCTGGTGCCGAGCAGCGCTCAGAAGTCGAAGGACGCAGCGGCAGCGATCGATAAATTCCTCGCCTTCATCAAGGAGAACCCGGTGCGGGCGAAGGTTGATGTCCGGGCATTGATCGAGGAAGGCAGAGAGTGAAATTTGTCCTCGACGCCTCGGTGACGCTTTCCTGGCTGTTAGGAGACGCCGCTGCGCGGGAGGCGGCTTACGTATTTTCGGTGCTCGCGGCTCTGCGAGCGCGCACGTCCGCGGCGGCAGTGCCGATGACCTGGGGACTGGAGATTGCCAACGTGCTGGCCCGGGGCGAAGCCAAGGGGCAGTTGAATGAAGCGCAGAGTGAGGCCTTCCTCGAGATGTTGCAGGCCACGCCGATCCACGTCGACGCCGACACGTCGGCGCAGGCCCTGGGCGGTACGTTGCAGCTGGCGCGGCGCTATCGACTCTCGGCTTACGACGCCTCGTATCTCGAACTCGCACTGCGGGCGGCGCTGCCGCTCGCCACCTTGGATGAGGACTTGCGACACGCGGCCAGGAAGGCCGGCGTCAAGCTATTCAAACCGACAAGAGCTCCGCGCTGATTCGGCGTCCACGCACGTCCCTCGCTTTACCGGCGCTCTTCGCCCCGAATCCATCGACCGCCGAGCGTGTTCTCGATTTCTTCACCGCCAATCTCCGGAATCCCAACACCCGCAAGGCCTACGCCCGGGCCGTGACCGCCTTTGCCGGCTGGTTCGAGCGCCACGGGATCACCCAGCTCGGCGCGGTCCGACCGGTCCACATCGCGACCTACATCGAGGAACTGCAGGAGACGCTCGCGGCGCCATCCGGGGACCCGAGCACATCGTCAGCAAAGGCAAGACGCCCGTCCTCTCGGCCGACGAGACCCGCGAGCTCCTCGACAGCATCGACACCGGCACATCGGCCGGCCTTCGGGACCGCACGCTCATCGCGCTCATGGTCTACACCTTCGTGGGGAACACCAACGAATCAACCAATACCATCGGCCATCCCCGCGCGCACCGCGCGGACGTCGTAGTCCGGGGCGATCAAGCCCTGACCGGCAAGCCCCAGGATCTCCCGCTGGCGGTGGCGGGCGACATACTCCCGCAGCGCCTGGTCCACCATCTCGCGCCGGGTCTTGGCCCCGGCGAGGCGCATCGCCTCGGCGATGAGCTGTTCATCGAGCACGATATTGATACGCATGGCATACACCTCCTGATGTGTATAGTAAATGTCCAGATCCGCGTCCGCAATCAGGCCATGATTGGAGCCTGGCCGGCTGGCCTACAAGCTTGCCGGCCGAGCGCCGGCATTGGATATCGGACAACATGACGCAACCCTCGGGGAGCGAATCATGAAACCACTCAAGTACACGGTCCGCTTCGTGACTCCCGCCTTCCTCGGAAACGCCGAGCAGACCGGCCAGTGGCGCACGCCCCCGTTCAAGGCGCTGCGGCGGCGTGTCCTTCCGGTGAGCGTGCATGACTGGGGTCCGGTCGGGTTGATAGTGTGGTGCCCACACGGATTTACGGTGATGGGAGCAAGGGATGGCGAGACGAGCGGGTGGCGCGGCGGGGGAGTCATGCGCGCGGGATAGCGTTTCCCGACGCGCTGTGGTCGGCGGCGTGGCGCAGCGGCGCGGTGTGTGTGACGGCGCGCGCACTGGGCCTGGAATGCAACAAATTCAAACGGACGAGTGGCGGGTTGGTTGCCCCAGGTCGCGATGAGGCGAGACGACCGCCGCAAGTGAAGCCGATGAAGTTCAGCGAGGTGACCGGGGTGTTGCCGGCAAGTTCGGGCGGATGCCGTGTATCGCTGCAAGGCCCGCGGGTCAGCGGCTGCAACTGGAGCTGGCGCCGGGCGCCGCCGCCGAGATGGTGCTGCAATTGTGCCGGTCGGGTTGGGGTCCCTTGTAATCCAGCTCTGTGCGCGGATGCGCATTTTGGAGGCGGTGGCGAGCATCGACTTTCGCGCTGGCATTGATGGTCTGGCGCGGATCTGCCGGGTGCAGCTGCAGGTCGATCCATTCTGTGGCTGGCTCTTCGTGTTCTGCAATCGGCGGCGCACCGCCGTTAAAATCATGACGTGCCAGCCTGTTGCATCGGCCGCCACGCGCGGTATTCAGACAGACGCAGCCGGTAACGGCTGATGTTGCCCTCATGAAGATCCTTGAGGTCATCCAGTGCCAGTTTGATGATGCGCGCCAACTCCTCTCGCGGCACCAATGTGTCCGCCACAGCGTGCACGGCCGCTTCATCCGGAGACTGTTGGCCGCGCACAATTTCGCTCACTATGGTAATCAGCGCCTCGCGGTATCGCAGGCGCACGGGATCGGGATCGGCGACGGTATCGCGGATGGCCATGTAGCGTTGGCAGGAACGCTCGTAGGCCCACACGAACACGTCACGCAGGAGGTCCACCCGCTTCAGCTCATACACGCCGAGAGTACCTTCCACATAGGCCCGTTCGGGGACATCAATGAAAGAAAGCGGACAGAGATTTCGTCGGATGAGCGGAATGTTGGCGCCAAGCCTGGACACCCGCTTGTTCACGTCCACGAACGGTTGCAAGTATGGGATGTGAACCATGATGAAAAAAGCTTGCTCGAATGGGTCTTCGATAGCGTCGGCCGTGGCCAGGATCATGCGGAAATAGGCGTCGATCTGCTGCGGGATGCTGAGGGGATGAAATACCGTTCCGCTGACTTCGACGATGCGCTGGCGCAGCCGCCCGCTCTCGTTCGGGTCAGCGAGCAGGTTTTCCGATAGCAGCGCGTGCAGGTTGAAGAAGGTGAATGGGTTGAAGCCAATGTCCTCGGCCTGCTCAACCAACAACTCGATGGCGGCCTTGTGATTCATGATCATCTGCGCTTCGCGGCGATCCTTGCCTGCGGCCGCTTGGCCCAACTCGATCAGATTCTGGGTGTCGAGACGGGTATAGGTGTTCCCTTCGAGCCGGCTCGATGCCCAAGACAGGTCGATCAGCAAACGACCCAGAATATCGCGCGCATAGCAGCCTGTCGGACGCTCGCCATCGGGGGAACAGCCGATGTTGTTCAGGTGTTCGCGAATTTCCGGCGAGAGGTAGCGGGTTTCGTTGGGACGATACGCCTCCAGTAATTCACGATCATAGCCAATGGGCTTGCGACGCTGGAGGGGTTGGCGGACATAGTCGAGAATTTTCTGGCCTGCAGGGGAAACGGGGACGTAAATCTCGGCGCTGATCTCATCCGTCACGTGAAGCCGCTCGGTGATATTTTTTTCGATGATACTGGGCCGGCGGTAACGCAAGCCGCGCCCCTTGCCGGTCGGAACGATCTTTTTTTGGTCCGCCAGGTCAGCCAATCGACGTTGCAGGGTGCGTCGGCTGACGATATCGACTAGGGAGGCATGCAGGTCGTCAATGCCAATTCCATCCGGATGACGGGCAATCTCGGTTTCTACCCTGGCGTTCAAATCTTCTGGGAGTTTTTTTGGCATCCTTCACCTTCTTTTGGCACGTATGTGTTCATTCATGCCAAAACACTAGCCGTTATGGCGCGATTTGTCAAAGTGCGCGCCATTTAATGGCGCGATAAATGAGTACCACACCATTAAGCTGCGTTCTTTTCAGGCCGTGGAGGGTTTCCACCAAGGCATCCAACTGCTGCCTCTCGGGACTTCTTCTGCGGATCCGGCCACCGGGCAGGGGGAAATGAGGTACTCGTAGCCTTCGGCATAGTCGGCGTACGAGCGCTGCACCTGCGGATCGTGATAGCAGGCTTTGGTGATGGCGCACTGGGGGTTGTCGATAATGACTTTTGACGGCACGCCGTTGAAGTGCTCGAAGGCGCGCCGGTGACAACCCAGCCAGGTCTCGACGCTCTGATCCCGCACCAGCTCGGTATACTGGTGGCGGCTCCAGGACAGCAGCATGACGAACACCCAGGTCTTGAACGCCTCGCCCCGGCAGTGCGCGCGGCTGGCGGTCAGGCTCATGGATTCGGCCCCAGGAGGACGATCCAGCGGGCGCCGAGGGCCACCGAACACAGCTTGTAACACGCTGTGAAACATTAAAAAACAGGTTTGTTACAAATAACCTACCCCCAAAACGTTCCCCACGGGATGTCCGATACCCTGGATCCGGACGGTCGAAGTGCTAGGCGGGAGGGGTGTGCCGAGATCCTTGCAGGCCCCGGGAGTGGAAGGCCAAGGGGGGCTGCGGTCGCTACGCCGTACGTATACTGATGTACTATGATAGACATCGCAGTACGGTCCTGGCTGCCGGCATTCTCAGAACCGAAAAGACAATGCTCCGAATCGAGATTGGGCAGGAGACGGGCGGACGGTGGCTGGCGGAGATCGCCGAGCCGCCCGGCGTTACGGTCTATGGGCGCGATCCACAGGAAGCCCGCCGCAAGGTGGAAGCGCTTGCCATCCCTGTGCTGGCAGGGCGGATGTAGCACGGTGAGCCGTTGCCCGAAGCGGTCTCCCAGCTCGTTGTGGTCGCGTGAGCCAGTGGCCCTCCACCCGCCCCTCGCGGATGCTCGCCCGCCTTGCCAAGCGCACCGGCCTCCAACCCGAAGACCTGTGACGGACTGTTGTAAGCTGAGATCGAAATACTGATGAGTACGCCTTTGGTCCAGATAATGAACGTGCTCTTCTACCCGATCCCGGGTGCAAGAAATCTGCACTCGAAGGAAAACGCTACCGAGCCGCCGATCGTGGCGGCACGGGTTTCGGTGGTTACTCTGTACCGCCGGATGGCGGTGGAGATGCCGGGCCTTTCGTGACAATACAAGAACAGGGGATACAGCGATGGGAATCGTCCTGAAGCTACCCGTCAAGATCGTGCGTCCGGTGACACCACCTGAACCCCGCCAGACCCCGGAATGGACGATGGATGGAGGACTGGACGATCTTCCCTACTTGTGGGTAATCACCGGTGGGAGACCACCGGACGACGACGGTGCCGCCCCGTCAGTCGCGGCGCCAGAGCCTCCAACGGCGTAGCGGTTCGCGGCATTGTCGTCTTAAAGAATACCCCCGGCGGGAGTGGTCGTGTGGCGCAAATTGGCGGCGGTCAAACTGTTCTGGTTGTTTTATCGGGCTTGGCCGGGCCGACTATCAGACCGGGGCCTTTATATGCGCGAGTAATGCGATAACCGAGAACAAGCATGACCGGGGGTGCCCTTCAAAACATCAAGCAGGCGGCACTATGCGCTGCTCGGGCTGATGTGCATCTATGGCATCGAGCTGCTTGCGGACAACATTGCCGAGTGCCGCGCGAACCTGCTGGAGATCTTCGCCGAGTATCTGAATTTGGATGAGTCGGCCGAACTCCATCGCGCCGCATCCTACGTATTGTCCCAGAACCTCGTCCACGGCGATGCGCTGACGATGCGCACGCAGAGCGGCGCGCCGATCACCTTTGCCGAGTGGGGTTACCTCGGCAAGGGCAAGTTCCAGCGGCGCGACTTCCGCTTCGATGTGCTCACCGGTTCGTCGGCCTTCAGCGCGGAGGATTCTCTCTTCGCCCACCTGGGGAGGCACGAGATCTTCACGCCAACGAAGTCTTACTCGCCGATGACGGTGAGCGAGCTGGCCGCCGGGTCGGTGCATGGGACGCTTGCGCACCCATTCGAGGAGAAGGCATGACCACCGTACCCGCATCCGTCCCCGTGCTCCGCTGGGCGGCACAGCGCGCGCGGCTGGATGACTGCGACCTGGCAGCGCGCTTTCCGAAATGGCCGTTGTGGCTCAGCGGCGAAGCCCAACCTACACTCAAACAACTGGAAGACCTCGCGCATCTCACACACACGGCCTTTGGCTACTTCTTCCTGCCCCAGCCGCCCGCGCTCACGCTGCCCGTGCCGGACTTTCGCAACCCTGCGCGACGAAGTGCTCGCCGAACCCAGCAGCGACCTGCTGGACACCCTCTACCTGTGCCAGCAGCGGCAGGACTGGTATCGCAACCATGCCCGGATGAATAGCTTGCCGGCCCTGCAATTCGTCGGCAGCGCCCGCGTGCAGGACCCGCCGGAGGTGATGGCGCAACGCCTGCGCGAGACATTGGGCCTGTCCACCGAAGCGCGTCGCCAGTTGCCGACCTGGACAGATGCCCTGCGCCAGTTGATCGCCAAGGCTGAAGACGCTGGGGTGATGGTGATGGTGAGTTCCGTAGTGGGCAGCAATAGCCATCGCAAGCTGGACGTGGACGAGTTTCGCGGATTTGCGCTGGCGGACGATCTTGCGCCGCTGATTTTCATGAATGGCGCCGACAGCAAGGCCGCGCAGATGTTCACGCTGGCGCACGAACTGGCCCATGTGTGGCTGGGCGCAACGGGCGTTTCGGATACGCAGGCGGGCCAGGTGCCCGAGCAGCAAGCCGAGCGCTGGTGCAACCAGGTCGCGGCGGAACTGCTGATGCCCTTGAAGGTGCTGCGCGCAGCGCACCAGCACAATGTGCCGATTCCAGACGAAATCCAAAGGCTGGCGCGCGAGTTCAAGGTAAGCACGTTGGTCGCCCTCCGCCGCCTGTTCGACGCCGGCGCCATCAATCGGGACACGCTGTGGCGACACTACCGGGAGGAACAGAACCGGCTGCGCACGCTGAAGGAACGCGGCGGGAGTGGCGGCAACTTCTATCGCTCCTTGAGCGCACGCACCAGCAAGCGCTTTGCCCGCGCCATCGTCTCCAGCACGCTGGAAGGCTTGACTTCTTTCCCTGAGGCCTTCCGGATGCTGGGCGTGCGCAAGACGACCACGTTTTTTGAGGCCGCACGCGAGCTGGGTGTCACGGCATGAGTTATTTGCTGGACGCCGATGTGTTCATATCCGCGAAGAACCTGCACTACGGTCTGGATTTCTACCCAGCGTTGCACGACAGGCGGCTCGGGGAGCCTCCAGGGCGCTCAGGGGATACGACGGACGGCTCGGATTTCTGTTCACTTTCGCCGCTTTCCGGCTGTCCTGGTCGCATCGGCAACGACGCTGAGCGGCAGGATGAGTTTGAGCGGGTCGTCCAGCAGAGGCAGAGCGCCGAAGCGCTCGTACCAGCGCGCCGCGTTGTCGTCCTTCGCGTCGATGGCGAGCGCGACGCCGCCGACCTGTGATGCGACGGCGAGCGCCCGCTCCCCGCTGGCTAGCAGCAAATCGCCTCCCAGCCCTTGGCCCTGCATGGACCGATCGACGGCTAGGCGCCCCAGACGAAAGACCGGCACGTCGTAACGGCCGAGCTTTTTGGTCAGGTTCGCCGGTACGCGAGCGAACTCGATGGCGCCTGGACTGATCGAATAGAAGCCAAGCACGCACACGGGCTTCGCTGGCGATACCGCGACGAAGGTCTTGGCACCGCCGGATTCGTGGCTCTGCCGGGCATAGCGGCTGAGGTATTCGTTCAGATCTGGCGCGCCGCAATCGAAGCGCTTGCGGTCGTGCTGCCGGCCGATAGGCTCTTCGCGCCAATCCACCGACGGAATCAGGTCCGAGCCACACGGCGGCGCGCGGCGGCCACTAGGGCAGGGGTTGGCTTGGGCGGATTCTCTAGAAGCTCTAGCACACGCGCGGTATCGCGCTCGCTGAGCACGATGCGTTCGGCCCGGTCCACCACGTCGCGGGCCGTGGGCAGCACGTTGCGCATGATGAAGCTGGTCACGTCCAGCCGCTCATAGGCGGCGGCCTGTGCCAGTAGCCGCTTTTCGTCCTTGGTGGCCCGCAGCTCGATCCGGTCTTCGCGGGCTGTTGTAGTTGTCGGCCGGGGTGGCGCGAAGCGCTAGCCTTGACAGTGCGACGCGGCCCGGCAGCTTGCCGGCAAACACCAATGGAATTCCAGCGCCGCACGCAGGCGGCGGGCCAATGAAAAGGTGGCCGAATGGTACGCGAGCTATGGCGCTGTGCCGCTGCTGGACGGGCCATTATCTCTCGTGCTGCCGCTTGCGACAATCGAGGCCGCGCTTAAAAAGGCTGGTAAATAGGGACTTCCCCCGCTGGCATGTAAGTGTGTAATCATGCTGTAATGATTGCTTACCATAAAAGCCGTGAATTCGTTCACAGGCTGGTTTTCAGTCGCGCAGGTATTGTATAGGGTGGTGCGTGACGCGCCGGAGGACTTGGAGCGGCGGTTCGCGGCGGGGGCCGTGGCGGGTCCACGCTCGGTGCCGATCGATCGCCGGATCGTCGAGCGGGAGTATCAGACCGATTGTATTGAGATCCTGACGGGCGCAGTCCATCGGGGGCAACGCAAGATGCTCGTCGAGATAGCGGCCGGCACGGGTGAGACACGAACCGCTAGTGCACGTGCCGACAATAGACGCAATCTGCGATTGCCCTGCCTGCGTTGAGCTGCGCGGCCCCAGTCCGTGGTTGGTCTAAAGGAATAGGGAAGAGACAACAAGAGGTTATGGCACTACACCCGAAGTTTCCCCGATCGCCGTACGACGTCTTACCTCCAGAACATCGTTGGTTTCCGGCGTCCGAGGAGCTGCGTGAGCGCGCGTATGAAAAACTGCTGCCTCCGCTCGTCGCCAACGTACGCACAGAGGTCTTTGACTGGCGGGCCGGCGGTTACGCAGGCACGTCGCCAACCTCCAAGACCCTGCTGCGCTGGTGGTTTGAGACCGAACATTTGTCGGAAGAGGAACTCGAGGCGCTGAGTGGCAAAAAGCGCCGGGCGCGCCTCGATGCGATCAGGGACGATTGCAAGGCCTGCATCAATGGCCCGCTGCGCGACGAGCTGACTGTGATCCTGCAGGATCGGCTCCAGGCAGCCGGCCCTGCACCAGGCAGCCGGCCAAGCGTTCTACAACACGTCCAAGTTCACGCTGCGCGATCTCACGGCCCGCGCCAGCCAGCAGTAGCTCAAGGCGGACTTCGAGGCCTATCTCGACGGCTTCTCGCCCAACGCCCAGGACATCCTCGAGAACTTCGAGTTCCGCAACCAGATCCCGCGGCTTCCGAAGGCCGACGTGCTCGGCACGCTGATCGAGAAGCTGCTCTCGCGCGACATCAACCTGAGCCCCAACCCGGTCCCGAGCGGTGACGGCTCAGTGAAGCACCCCGGCCTCGACAACCACGGCATGGGCCCTGTGTTTGATGAGCTGGTGCGGCGCTTCAACGAGGAGACGGGCGAGCACTGGACGCCACGCGACGCCGTGACGCTGATGGCGAAGCCGATCTTCCTGCCCGTCGCGGAGGATACGCCGCAGGAACTTGCCGCGGAGCACAGCAAAGAGGTCGCTACGCACCTCTACGGACTGGAGATCAACGCCGAGACCTACGCCATCTGCAAGGCCGAGCTGCTGCTCAAGGGCGAGGGCGACGCGGCTGACAACATCGTCGGCGGACCGGAGCACTCGACCCTCGCCAACGACGCCTTTCCGTCGCGCGAATTCGATTTCATGCTCAGCAATCCGCCTTACGGCAAGAGCTGGAAGATCAACCTCGAGCGCACCGTGACCTGGAGAGCGGAATGACGCACGCGATCCCTCGCGAAGGCATGATGGCGGTCGTTCGAAATCGCCGCGCTATGATCGCGGGCGTTCAGCCTTTCGACGCCGACGAAGCCGGGCGCTATCACCTCGTCGAGGTCGAGTACACCGACGGGCTTGGGGCCGAGTCCGACGAGGTGCTGTGGGAGGTCGAGCCCGGCACCGAGGTGCTCGAGCCCGCAGCGCTGCCGCGCGTCGAGGACACGGCGCCGATGGATCCACGCGAGTTCGACGCCATGGTGCGCGCCTCCCGCTGGTCGGCGCTCACGCCGTCGCTGCCGTTCTCGGGGCTCGATGACGATCGACCCCCGCTAGCGGCTCCCCTGTACGGTGCGATCTACCCCGAGGCGTACCAGCTCGTCCCGGTGCTGCGTGCCCTCGAAATGCCTCGCGTGGCTTTGCTGCTGGCCGACGCCGTCGGTCTCGGCAAGACCATCCAGGCCGGCATGGTGATGCGCGAGCTGATGCTCCGCCGCCGCATCCGGCGGGTGCTCGTCCTCTGCCCGGCTGCGCTGCGCACCCAGTGGCGTGACGAGATGCAGGAGAAATTCGCGCTGCCCTTCGAGGTAGTCGACCGGCCGCAGACGCTCAGGCTCCAGCGTGAGATCGGTGTCGACGCGAATTCATGGCGCACGCACGAGCGCATCATCGCCAGCTACCACTACCTCAAGCAGCCGGACGTGCTCGAGCAGTTCCGCAGCACGGCGGAGCCCGACGAGGATGGACGCCTGCGGTGGGATCTGCTCATCGTGGACGAGGCCCACAACCTTGCGCCGGCGAGCTTCGGCTCGGACTCCGACCTGTCGAAGATGCTCCAGCGCATCGCGCCGTGGTTCGAGCATCGTGTCTTTTTGACCGCCACCCCGCACAACGGCCATACCCGGTCGTTCTCGGGCTTGCTCGAGGTGCTTGACCCGGTGCGCTTCACGCGCAAGTCTGAACTCGACGCCGAGGACCGTCGCCGCGTCGGTGAAGCCGTCATCCGCCGGCTCAAGAGCGAGATCAACGCCTGCTACACGGTGCTGGGGGAACCCGCGCGTTTCTCGGAACGCCACGTCGACGCACTCCCGGCGCTGCACTTCGGCGCCCACGAGCGCGCACTCCAGCTCGCCGTGCGGGACTTCCGCAAGGCGCTCAAGCAGGCGCTGCGCGGTGCCGACCACCAGGGCCGCACCGCCGCGAGCTTTGCCTCCGAGGTGCTGCAGAAGCGCCTGCTTTCCGGCCCCTGGGCGTTCGGGCAGAGCTGGCTGGCACTGAGGGAAGGACTCGAAGCGCCGCAGGAGAGCGCCAGCGCCGTCGCCCTCGTGCGTGACGCGCAGGCCGACGACACGGACAACGACGCCGAACGCGAGAGCCGACAGCGCCACGCGGACCGCACCGTCGGCGCGTGGCTCCGCCAGTGGCAGGACACCGTTGCGGATGAGCTCGCTGAGGTTACTCGCCACGTCTCTGCCCTCGGTGTGACTCGGGTGCCACCCGGCCTCGACCCGTCCTCGCACGCTTCCGAGGTGGCCTCTCGTGCCGAGAAGGTAAAGGCGGACGCCCGGCTCCGCGCGCTCGAGACGCTCATTGACGAGCAGCTGCGCGATGGAGAGGCCTGGCGCGGCGATGAGCGCCTGGTCGTGTTCACCGAGTACCTCGCGACGCTCGACTACCTGCGCGCACGACTGCGCGCGCGCTACGGCGAGGGCGACTGGTTGCTCGCGTTCTTCGGCGGCATGAACGATGCCGAGCGCGACGCCGTCAAGCGCGCCTTCAACGACCCGGGCAGTCCGGCCCGCATCCTCGTGGCCACGGATGCCGCCGGCGAAGGCTTGAACCTGCAGCGCGCCGCGCGCCGCCTGCTGCACTGGGACATCCCCTGGAACCCCTCCCGCATGGAGCAGCGCAACGGCCGTCTCGACCGGCACGGGCAGGAGCGCGACGTCTCCATCTTTCACTTCGACAGCATCGACGACGCCTCGATGCGTTTCCTCGGCAAGGTGTTAGAGAAGCGCAGCCGCACGCGCGAGGACCGAGTCGTCACCGACGAGATCTTCGCCGAGGCCATCCTCGCCCACTTCGACGAGGACGAGGACGCGGCGGCGAGCGAAGATCGGCTCGAGCGGGTCATCGGCCACGCCCGCACCGAGAACGCCGGGGTTGTGGACGATCTTCCGGCCGGTAGTCCACTGCCCGGCGCCGAGGATCTGGCGCACCTCGAAGGCCTGAAGTCCGAGCTCGACCTCTCGCCCGAGACCCTGCGCGAGACGCTCGAGACGGCGCTCGCGATCGAGGTCGGACGTCCTCGGTTGCAGCCCGACGGCGCGGGACGCGAGCGCCTCGTCCACCCCATCCCCACGCTTTGGCAGGAGCTGGTCGACCACGCTCTGCGCGAGGGCGGCCCATCGGGGCCCCTGCTCGCACTTGTATTCGACGCGGCCCACTACGTCCAGCCGCGCAATGGCCTCCCCGTCTACATACCTGAGGCGGATTCGCGCCTCCTGCACCTGGGCGACGCCCTCTATCACCGCGTGATGTCCACCTTCGCTCGCTACCGCTTCCCCGGCGGCCCAAGCGCGGCGACGAGATGGACCGCCCGCGCCGGCGAGGTGCCCGCAGGCGCCGACGCGCTGGTGCTCCTCACCGTCGAGGAACTGGCGGTCAACGAGCTGCGCGAACCCTGCCACCACTGGGTCCACACGCTCGCGTTTCCCGTGCGTGGCGATGCGCTCGGCGACGCGCTTGCCCACCGTCCGGCGCGAGATTGGGCCGCGCCGCTGACCACGGTCGACCGCGATGCAGCCCACGAGGTGTGGGACGACGTCGAGGATGCGCTAAAGACTCGCGTGCAATCTCTACAGGCCGAGTTGACTGCGTCTCTCGCCACCCGAATGCAGGCCTCGGGCAAAGCGGTGCGCGACCTGGAGCAGAAGCGTTTCGAGCGCCGCCGTAAGGAGCTGGAGCGTGCCATCGGTGAGAACCAGCTCGCCAGGATCACCAAGGAAGCCGAGAAACTCCGAACGAAGGCGCGGCAGCTCTCGCTCTTCTCCGAGATCGACCAGGACATCCAGAAGCGCCTCGCCGACCTCGACGCCGAGCTGGCGCTGCGCCGCGGCCACTACGAACAGGTGCAGGAGCGCCTGGCGGTCGAGGCCGAACGCACCCTGAAGCAGGTGCTGCCGAAGCGCTATGCCTTGCGCGGCGAGGCCCGCGTCTACCCGATCGCCGTCGAGATCCGTCTGCGCGAGGGCGCGCGATGACGCTTCACGACGCCTGGACCGCGCTGCGCCACGGCGGCAACCTGCTGGCGCCCGCCGCGCTCGACGGGCTGCCCGCGTCCGAGGCGCCGCCGTGGGGCCTCGCCGACCGCTTGCGCTCGTCGCGGCTCGCCCTGGACCCCGACAAACCGGCGCCCGGCGCTCTCGCTGCGCTGCTCGACTCGGTGCTCGAGGATGCCTGCGGTCTGCGGGATGGCTGGCAGAAGGGCAGCGCGCTCGGTGCCGCCGACGCCGAGAAGCTGCTCGACGGGACGGTGCAGAAACCCCGGCGTCGCTGGACCGGCCCGGCGGGCGAGGTGCTCGTCGTCTTTACGACAGACGCCACGCGCATCGGCGTCGGCAACGGACGGCGCCCGGCGGCGCAGGTCGTCGAGTACCTGCGCCGGCGCGCCATTCCCCTCGGATTGCTCACCAACGGCCGGCAGTGGCGCCTCGTCTGGGCCGACACCGACAGCTCGGCCTGGGCCGAGTGGGAGGCCGAGCGCTGGCTCGACGCCGACCAGCTCTCGGACGAGCTGGCGGTGCTGCGGCGCGTGCTGTCGCCTGCCGCACTCGTGCGTGCCGATGCCGAACAGGGCCCACTGCTTTCCGCCATCCGCGACACGCGCCGGGGCCAGACGAAGCTCAGCAAGGAGCTCGGCGAGCGCGTGCGCCGCGCCGTGGAGACCCTGTTGCGCAGCCGCGAGCCGCTGGTGCGTGCCGCGTGGGACGAGCACGCGAGCAAGGACCTCTACGTCGCTGCCTGCCACTTCGTCATGCGGCTCGTGGTCACGCTCTTTGCCGAGGCCCGCGAGCTGCTCCCGGCCGGGAACCCCATCTACCACCAGGCTTACGGGCTGCGCGGCTTGCTCGACCAGCTCGACCGCCTGACGTCCGAGCGCCGTAAGGCGCGCCACATGGCCTGGCCCCGTCTGCTGGCGCTCTTTCGCCTGCTCCATCAGGGTTCCCCGCACCCGGCGATCACGTTGCCGGCCTACGGTGGCGACCTCTTCCGTCCGGGCGACGCCAATGGCGACGGCGTGCAGCGTGCGCTGACGCTGCTCGAGGCCCTGCCCGAGCCGCCCGACGATGAGGTGATCCACCGCGTGCTGGTGCTGCTCACCCGCACCACTCAGAGGATCCGCGAGGGTGCGAGCTGGCGCAGCGTGGCCGCGCCGGTGGACTTCACCGAGCTGACCAGCGAGTACATCGGCATCCTCTACGAGGGCCTGCTCGACTACGAGCTGCACCGCGCCGGCGACGAGCCCGTCCTCTTCCTCAACCTCGGTGACCAGCCCGCCCTGCCGCTTGACCGCCTGGAGGCGATGGACGACCAGGCCCTCGCCACGCTGGTCGAGAAGGCCAAAGTCCGGAAACAAGCCACGAACGTGGATGAGGAAAAAGGTGACGAGGCCGAGGACGTCGTGGTGTCGGAGGACGACACGGACGTGGAAGATGAGGACGGCGCGGCGGCCGAGGACATGGACCACGTAGCCTTGGCCGACGAGACCGAGGTCGACGACATCCGTGCCGCGGCTCGTGCCCGCGCGATTCGCTGGGGTCGGCGCGCTGCCGAAGTGGGCAAGCTGGTCCGGAAGCCGAAAAGCAAAGCGGCCGTCGCTCTGGCAGATTTCGGAGCCCAGCTCGACGCGGCCGCACACCAACTCGTCGCCGACATCAAGCTCGCTGGCGAACTCTACCTCGTACGCTGGGGCGGCACGCGCAAGGGCGCCGGTACCTTCTATACCCGCCCGCAGCTCACGCTGCCGACCGTGCGCCGCACGCTGGAGCCGCTCCTCCATGGACAGGCGCAAGGCGAAGTGCACACGCTGCGCGCGCCCGAGGCGCTGCTCTCGCTCAAGGTCTGCGATCCGGCCATGGGGTCCGGGTCGTTTCTCGTCGCCGCGCTGCGCGTGCTCACCGAGGCCGTCGTCGAGTCGTTGCATGTGCACGAGCGGGTCGAGCGGGTCAATGGCCGCGCCACGGTGCACTGCGAGCTGCTGCCCGAGGCCGACCGCAGCCTGCCGACCGACGGCTTCGAGGAACGCCTGGAGGCCATCGTGCGCCGCGCGGTGGTCGAGCACTGCCTCTACGGCGTGGACCGGGACCCGCTCGCGGTCGAACTGGCGCGCGTGGCGCTGTGGGTCGAGACCCTCGACCGTCGCCTGCCCTTCACCTTCCTCGATCACAAACTGCGTTGCGGCGATGCGCTGGTCGGCACCTGGCTCGATCGCTTCCGCGACTACCCGCTGCTTGCATGGTGGCGGCAGAGCCCCGATGAGAAGTGGCGCGGCGTGACCCACGCGGACGACGTCTGGGCCAGGGCGCTCAAGGAGAAGCGCAGGGCGGTCGTCGCGGAGCAGGTGAATCTTCTCAACGGGCAGCTGAACCTGCTGGCCGTCAGCGTGTCGGACAATGACCTCAAGGCGGCCATCGACCGCGTGCGCGAGCTGTACCGACGCCTGCGCAAGGTGCCGGCCTCGCAGCCCGACAAACGAGCGGAGATCTGGCGCACTCAGGTCGCGCCCGATCCGGCGCTCGCGCGTGTCAGGGAAGCTTTCGATACTTGGTGCGCCCTGTGGTTCTGGCCACTCGATCGGCTCGACGAGGCGCCCGGCCCCGCGGCGCTGCCCGCGCCTTCGGACGCGGCACGCGCGATCGTCCGCGGCTTGCGCGACACCAAGCGCTTCTTCCACTGGGAGCTCGAATTTCCGGACGTCTTCAGCGAGCCGGGCGCGGGCTTCGACGCGGTCGTGGCGAACCCGCCGTGGGAGGTCCAGAAGCCGAGCAGCAAGGAGTTCTTCAGCGATCGCGACCCGCTCTACCGCTCCTACGGCAAGCAGGAGGCGCTGCTCTGGCAGCGCGAGGAGTTCGGCCGGGACGCCGCCTTCGAGCGCCAATGGCTCGACCACGTTGGGACGTTCAAGGACGCCGGCAACTTCGTGCGCCACGCCGGCGAGCCTTTCGGTGATGCCGACGACCCCCAGGGCCGGCCACAGGTCGGCCTCGTACCGCGCAAGGCGGACACCACGCGCCAAATGCACAAGCAATGGGCTGCGGCACGCGCGAGAAAGACGGGGCTCTCGGACCCCGAGCACGCCTTCCGCCACCAGGGCTCCGCCGACCTCAACAGCTACAAGCTCTTCGTCGAACAGGCGCACGCACTCTTGAAGTCCGGCGGCCAGCTCGGCCTCATCACGCCGAGCGGGCTCTACACCGACAAGGGCGCGGTCGAGCTGCGCCGGCTGCTGTTAGAGCGCTGTGCGTGGCGCTGGCTCTACGGCTTCGAGAACCGCAACAAGCTCTTCGATATCGACAGCAGATTCAAATTCGCGGTGACCATCGCGCAGAAGGGCGGCCGGACCGAGGTGCTCCGCGCCGCCTTCATGCGCCACGAGCTCGAGGACTGGAGCGAGGCGAAGGGCGCGCTCGCGTACCCGGCCGAGCGCATCCACGCCTTCAGCCCGAAAAGCCTCTCGGTGCTCGAAATCCAGAGCGACCGCGACCTCGAGGTGCTGACGAAGATCTACGCCAACAGCGTGCTGCTCGGCGACGACGGACCCGACGGGTGGGGCATCAAATACGCGACCGAGTTCCACATGACCAACGACTCCAAGCTCTTCATCCCGCGCGACAAGGCCGAGGCCGCGGGCTACGAGCCGGACGAGTACGGGCGCTGGATCGGACCGGAGGGGGATGTGCTGCTGCCGCTCTATCAGGGGGCGATGATTTACCAGCATGACCCAGCACGAAAGGGCATTGCGTCGGGAGGAACGTACAAGAGTGCATGGGAGGAGCTAGATCGTGCCGACGGCCACCCAGTGGTGTCACCGAGGTACCTAGTGCAACGTCGCGACTTCGTCGAGCAAGGCAAGCCGGACAATGGGTTGCGACTAGCGTTTCGTGATCTCACGAACGCAACGAACATGCGGACGATAATTGGAACGCTGTTGCCTCGTCTCCCGTGCAACAACAAGACACCGTTCTTTAGTGCGGATGACATTACGACCCTAGTTGCCCTTTCGGCAGTTCTCAATAGCTATAGCGCTGACTACGTGATGCGCCAGCGTCTGAGTGGCAGTGCTGGCGCGGGTTCATTGAACCCATTCGTGCTTCACGAACAACCTCTGGTAAAGACTTCCGGGATGCCACTTTTGAAGGAACTTACGGCCCGGCTGGAACTTGGCCTGCCGATGTTTAGCGCTGTTGTCAGAAAGTGTGCCGAGATTTATCCGAGTGCCAGTGCGCGTGCTCTGACTACTCATGAACGCCTCCGCCTCCGCTGCATCCTCGATGCAATCGTTGCCGCGCTCTACGGCCTCTCGCGCGAAGACCTCCGCTGGATCCTCCGCGACTGCGACCACCCGAAGGAGCGCCTCACGGAAAAGGCCTTCTGCCGTGCCCTCGACCCGAAGGGCTTCTGGCGCGTCGACAAGGCCGAAGACCCCGAGCTGCGCCACCCGGTACTCGCGCTCGAGGCTTTCGACGCGCTCGAGACCCTCTCCGAACACGGCGGGGACCGAGACGCCGGCATCGCGGCCTTCGCAGCTCTGAACGATGGCGAGGGCTGGATGCTCCCCGAGAAGCTGCGCCTCGCCGACCACGGCCTCGGCCACGACGACCGCGCCCGAGAGCCGCAGCCCGTCGCGAGCCGCCTCGGCCCGCGTTTCCTCGACTGGCAGCTCGCTCAGACGCCGGAAGAGAGCTGGGCTGAATGCGAACGCCACGCGCGGGGTATCCTCGGCGACGCGGAGTTCGAGCGACGGTTCGGTACCGGCGGGCAACACACGGACGGCCCGGCCGCGACGTCAGCGGGTCCCGCCAAGCCGGCGCCGAGCACCCCGAAGCCGGCCGACCGCCAGCAGAAGCTGTTCGACTAGGAGACCCGGAATGCTCACCAAACTTCGACTCAAGAACTTCAAGGCCTGGAAGGACACGGGCGACATCCGGCTGGCTCCGTTGACCGTGCTCTTCGGTACCAACAGCGCTGGAAAGACCAGCATCCCGCAGCTCCTGCTGCTGCTGAAGCAGACCGCAGAGTCCTCGGACAGACAGCGCGCCCTGCAGCTCGGCGACAGCCGCACCCTCGTGGATGCCGGCACCTACGACGATGTGATGCATGGACACGACGTCGCGCAGCCGCTCGAGTTCACCCTCGGCTGGTCACTCGGCGAGGAGCTCTCGATTCGTGATCCGCTCGCCAAAAAAGAGTACTCGGGTGACGCGATCGAGTTCTCGGCACGCCTCGTATCGGACGCCAAGCATCAGCCGCGCACGAATTGGTTTCGCTACGAGCTGCGACGTGGGGGCCAGTGCGTCGTCGACCTCGCGGTCGGCGAGAAGATCGACGCCAAGAGGCAGCGGAAGAAGCCGGAGTTCGAGCTGTCATCGTCGCAGTACCCTCTCACGCGGCACGCCGGCCGTGCCTGGGCCCTTCCCGAGCCGCTCCGCTTCTATGGTTTCCCGGATGAGGTGGCCGCGTACTACCAGAACGCCGCGTTCGCCGCGGACATCGTGCTGGAACTCGAGAGGATGCTCAAGAGCGTCGTCTACGTCGGTCCGCTCCGAGAGTATCCGAAGCGGCTCTACCTCTGGTCCGGCGAGATACCGGATCACGTCGGTGCCCGCGGCGATCGTGCGATCGAGGCGATCCTCGCCTCGGGCGAGCGCACCTTCAACTTGAGGTTGAGGGGCAAGACCAAGCCTTTGGAGCAGGTTGTTGCTGAACGGCTTAAGGCGATGGGCCTCATTCATGCCTTCCAGGTGAAGGCCCTCGGGCAGCATCGAAAGGAGTACGAGGTCCTCGTCCAGACCAGTGCGAAGCTGCCGGAGGTCAAGCTGACCGATGTTGGCTTCGGCGTGAGTCAGGTGCTCCCCGTGATCGTCGAGTGCTTCTACGTGCCGCGTCGCTCGATCGTGATCTTCGAGCAACCCGAAATTCACTTGCACCCGCGAGTGCAAGCTGATCTTGCCGACCTCTTCGTGGACGCGATCCGTGCGCGGGAAGGAGGTGTCGCACGCGACTGCCAGTTCATCATCGAGAGCCACTCGGAGCACTTTCTTCGACGGCTGCAACGACGCATCGCGGAAGAAGAGCTCGCGCAGGAAGACGCGGCCCTGTACTTCGTGCACACCGAGGGCGCCCAGGCGCGCATCGAGGAGCTCGACGTCGATCTCTTCGGGAACATCAAGAACTGGCCCGAGAACTTCTTCGGCGACGAGATGGGCGATCTGGTCGCCCGCACCGAAGCCCAGGCGAGACGGATGCAGACGGGGGGCGCCTAGTGACGGCGGTTCCCATGCGGTGCGTCGTTGACACGAACGTGGCAACCACGGCCAATGGTGCGAACCCAGGAGCGCCTCCGACCTGTGTCGCAGCGAGCGCGAAGGCGCTTCAGGCAGTGATGACAAAAGGTCACGTCTTCGTCGATCACGGAGGTGGCTCATCGAAGATTGTGGGCGAGTACCGCCGGAACCTCTGCGCGAGAGGGCAGCCGGGACCGGGCGATGCGTTCCTGAGGTGGCTGTTAACTCACGAGTGGAGCGATCAGCGCGTCACGCGGGTCGCCATTACACCGAAGACGAGCGACCCCGAGGACTACGACGAATTGCCGGCGCCCAGGGGCGGCACCGTCTACGACCGTTCGGACCGCAAGTTCCTCGCCGTCGCGGCCGCGCACGCCGAGCGTCCGCCGATCTTGCAGTCCTTCGACAGCAAATGGTGGGGCTGGCGGGGGGCACTGGAGGACATCGGCGTCGTGGTTCACTTCCTGTGTCCCGAAGCGATCGAGGCGAAGTTCAACGAGAAGATGACGTGATGACGGCCTTCTTTCGCTTCCCCCCCACCCCTCACCTCGCCTGGCTCGGGCAAGGGCGGCCGCGGGACGACAAGGTGCTTGCGGCCGATGAAGCTCAGGCACTGCTCGCCGGCGATGTCGTCGTGGAGGAGAAGGTCGACGGAGCGAACGTCGGGTTCTCGACCACCGAAGACGGCGAGCTGCGGGTGCAGAACCGCGGCAGTTATCTCGATTGCGATCACGCCCACCCGCAGTTCCGCCCGCTCTGGCCGTGGCTGCCGGTGCGGGAGCCGGGGTTGGCGAACGCCTTGTGGCCGCACCTCATGCTTTTCGGAGAGTGGTGCTACGCCATCCACAGCGTGATCTATGACGGCCTCCCGGACTGGTTTCTCGGGTTCGACATTTACGATCGCGCGCTCGACAGGTTTTGGGACACCGAGAGGCGCGACGCGCTATTGAAGGAGCTGGGTCTGAGCCCTGTGCCACGGCTGGCGAAGGGGCGTTTCTCGATCAAACAGCTCGATCCACTCTTGTCGGGAGCGTCCCGCGTGGGGGGTAGCGCAATCGAAGGCGTGGTCGTCCGACAGGAAGCTGATGGCTTCACCACCGCCCGTGCCAAGCTCGTGCGCGCCGAGTTCACCCAGGCGATCGACGAGCACTGGTCGCGAGGACCGCTGCGCCGCAACAAGCTGGAGAAAGGAACCGCGTCATGGCTCTGAACCCCATTGCCTTCACCGAGCGGGTCGTCGATGACTTCGTTCACTACCAGCTCACCACTTACCCGCTGGCCGATCCCGATCTCTATGCGCAGCTCGGCGCGCTGCTCGAGCTCGAGGAGACGCGCAAGACCCCGCTCCGCAAGGGCCCCTTCGTCAGCCTTTCGCGCCCCTTTAAGCAGGGCGCCACGGTGGCCGAGTTAGTCGCGGGCGGGGTGTTCCATCCGCACATGCAGGCGGTGGCGCCCTATCCAAAGCTGCGTGCTCACCAGGAGCAGGCCATCCGCGCGGTCCACGCGGGCCGCACGACGCTCATGTCAACCGGCACCGGCTCGGGAAAGACTGAGGCATTTCTCTATCCCGTCATCAGCCGGTGCCTCGAGCTGCAGGATGCGGGTGCGCCGCCCGGAGTGGTAGCGGTCATCGTCTACCCGATGAACACGCTGGCCGAGGATCAACTCGAACGCCTGCGCGGGCTGCTCGCCGGGCGCGGCATCCCCTTCGGCATGTACGTTGGCAAGACCCCCGCGGAGGAGGCGGGGGTCCGCGGTGAGCGCATGCCGGCAGGGAGTACCAACACTGCCTACCACGAGCGTCTGCAGCAGATCCGCGAGACGGGACAGACGATCACGCTCCTGCCGCCCGAGGAGCGGGCGAGCCGCGGAGCGATGCGCGCCGACGGCGGGCAGCCGCGCATCCTGCTTACCAATGTCAAGCAGCTCGAGCTGCTGCTGACCCGCGGCAAGGACGTGGGCATCTTCGCGGGCGCGCCACTCGAGTTCCTGGTCTTCGACGAGGCCCACACCTTCCGCGGCGCGCAGGGCGCCGAGACCGCGTGCCTGATCCGCCGGCTGCGCACCTTCTGCGGCAAGCAGGCCCACGAGGTTCGCCACGTCGCCACCTCGGCGACCATCGCCGATCCCGAGGGCGGTGAAGCCCCGGCGAAGGACTTTGCACGTCGTTTCTTCGGCGTCGACGGCGCGCGCGTGACGCTCGTGCGCGAGGTCTACGACGAGTTGCGCTGGAACGAGCGACGCGGTATTCCCGACGGCCCCCCGGCTGACCCGCACGCGGTGCTCGCCGCGATCCTGAAAGCAGTCGACGCGCCCGACGCGGAAGTCGCTCAGGCGGTCTCGACGCAGCTCTTGGCGCTCGGCGGAGCGGGGCTTCGCCAGGACGGCTGGCAGGATTCACTGGCAAGCCAGCTCGCCAGCAACGAGCTAGTGTATCAGCTCGCCGAGGTGCTGGCGAAGCCGCGCCCCCTGGTGGAGATTCCGGAGCTGCTCGCGCAGGCGCTCGGGCGCACGGTGCCGGAGCCAGAGATCCTGGCCTGGCTGGCGCTTGGGGCTGCCAGCGGCCGCGATGGGCACGATCCGTGGCTGCGCCCGGTGGTGCACACCTTCGTGCGCGGGGTAGGCGGCGCCGTCGTCACCTTCTCGGGCGCGAACGCGGCGGCCCGGCTCTGGCTCTCCGGCGAGGACGCCGACGCCGAGCTCGGTGAAGGCTACCGGCGCTTTCCGATCATCACGTGCACCACCTGCGGCCAGCACTACTACGAGACCTGGGTCAAGGACTTCGCCCTCGCAGCCGGCGTCAAGGCCGGCCCGACCGGCGGCGACCTGGTCGGCAGCGTTCGCGTGTGGGAGCACGTGCCCGAGGAGAGTGGCGGCGATCGCGTGCTGCTCGTCGACCGGCTGATCGTGAGCCCGGACGAGGAGGATGACACCGAAGAGGTCGACGAGGACGGCGACGTGTTGCCGCCCACCGGCCACGACTACGAGCATCGCCGGCTGCATCCCATGTTCGGGTGTAGCCACTGCGGCTCGCTCCAGGAAGAGCGTACCGATACCTGCGCGGCCTGCAACGTGCAGAACACGCTGGTGGCCATGCAGGTGGTTCGCACGAAGGAGGAGTACCCCGGGCTGCTCCACTCGTGCGTCGCTTGCCAGGCGCCTGGCAAACGTCCGCGCGGGGGACGTTACCGCGAACCGGCTCGCCCGGTGCGCGCGGTGAGCGTGTCGGACGTGCACGTACTGGCGCAGTCGATGGTGCACCTCTCGGAGCGGCCCCGGCTGCTGGTGTTCGCGGACAACCGCCAGGACGCCGCCTTCCAGGCGGGCTGGATGCGCGACCACGCCCGTCGCTTCCGGCTGCGGGCGCTGATGGCCCAGCAGATCACGTCGGATGGCACTGACACCTCGATCGGCGACGTGGTGTATGCCCTCGACGATCTGCTCGACAAGGATCGCGAACTGTCGCGCGCGCTCTTGCCCGAGGTGTGGCAGGTGGTGCCTTTCGACGAGAGCGGCACCAAGCACCGGGAAGAGCGTCTCTATTTCCTGCGCATCCAAGTGCTTCGTGAGGTCGCCACGGGCGTCAAGCAGCGCCTCGGCCTCGAGCCGTGGGGACGCCTGAAGGTCGGCTATCGGGGCGTCACGGCCGAGCTGCCCTTCGTGACGAAATGGGCCCCGCTGCTCAGCGTTTCCGAGGCCGCCCTCGCCGAAGGGATCGCCGCGCTCCTCGACCATCTGCGCCGCATCCGAGTGCTCCACGACGAATCGACGAAGCTCTTCGAGACGATGTGGAACAGCGGCGACAAGGAGGTGCAGTATGGTTACCTCCCCACCTTCCCAGGCGGTCCCAAGGGCGCGAAGTTGCGCCGTGGCGCGGCGGACCTTCCGGCTCGCGTCAGCCAGTGGGTCGGCAGCCGGCCGACACAGGTGTGGAACGCGGTCGCGGCATGGGGTGTACCCGAGCACGATCTCGAAAGCTTCCTCGAGGAGCTGTGGGCCAGCCTGGGCGAGCAGAAGGTGCTCGTACCAGTCACGCTCTCCGGCTGGGGCAAGCCGCTGAAGGGCAGTGCGGGGACGGTTCAGATCGACAGCAACAAGCTCGCCCTCCACGCGCATTCGGGTCGCTATCGCTGCGACAAATGTCGGCGCACCACGATCCGGCAGGGACCGACCGGGCTCTGCATGGCCTGGCGATGCGGCGGACACCTGGCGTGGGAGAACGAGGCGCACGACGACTTCGATCTGCGCGTGCTCGACGGCGACTATGCGATGTTGCGCGTGGCGGAGCACTCGGCGCAGGTCCCTCACGACAAGCGCGAGCGCATCGAGAACCAGTTCAAGGGCGAAGGCGAGCAGCTCAACGTGCTGGTGTGCACGCCTACACTCGAGCTAGGGGTCGATATCGGCGCGCTCGACGCGGTGCTGATGCGCAACGTGCCGCCGACCGCCGCCAACTACTGGCAGCGCGTCGGCCGCGCGGGGCGCCGGCACCGCATGGCGGTCGACGTGACCTACGCGCAGGCGACAGGGTTCGACCAGGCCTACTTCCGCGAGCCGCTGAAGCTGCTCGGCGGGCAGGTAGAGCCGCCACGCTTCAACCTCAAGAACGCGGTGATGATCCGCAAGCACGTGCATGCGACCGTGCTGACTGCGCTGTACGGCCTGGCACGAAGCGCGGACGCCGGGACCCGTCGCGCCATCGATGAGACGCTCGGTCGCTGCTTTCCCCCGACGCTGCGCAGTTACCTATTCACACCAGGCGGAGATGTGCTTGAAGAGGTTCGCGATCTTTCGGACCTCCGCGAACTCATGGCCGTGCACCGCGGCGCACTCTTGGATGCCTTGACACGCTCGTTTACAGAAGTCTGGCCCGCCGAGGATACCGCTGCGGTCGATGTCGTTCTGCTCGAACGTATCCTCGATGAGATGCCGGCCTCGCTACAGGCCGTGCTGGCGCGCTTCATGCGGCGCCTTGACTGGGCCCTGGGCGAGCTGAGACGACTCTCCGCCGTCAAGTTGAAGAAGGGTGACCTCGACCCGGAAGACAAGGCTCATGAGCGACGCTGCGAGAAGGTCATCGCCCGACTCAAGGGAACCTACTCGCGGGCGCGCGGCAAGGCGCAGGGTGGCCCCGACGACTCCGAGACCATGGGCGCGCTCGCCCGTGAGGGCTTCCTGCCGGGTTATGGCCTCGAGTCGGGGAGCCTGGTCGGCACGGCGGAGCCTCCGCGTATGACCCAGGGCCTCGACGACTTCGACCTACCGCGTCCGCCCACGCTGGCGCTGCGCGAGTTCGTGCCCGGCAACGCCATCTACGCCAACGGCTTCCGCTTCGTGCCGCGGCGCTTCCTCCTCACGCCCGAGGAGACGCTGCGGTTCCGTGTAGTCGTGGAACAGCAGGTGGTGCAGGAGGTGGGCACCGACATCGCCACGGCGCCGCTCGCCGAGCAGGAGCTGCGAGCCGTGCCGGTGTGCGACGTGATCCTTCCCTCACAGTCGCAGATCTCCGATGAGGAGGAGTTCCGCTTTCAGATGCCGGTGGCCACCTATGGCAACGACCGTGGCTATCACCGCGGCGGCACCGCCTGGACCTGGGGAGACCTCGACCTACGCTTCCGGCGCGGCGTCCAGCTTCGCCTCGTGAACGTGGGCCCGCGCAAGGAGGTCGAGCAGACGCGGCTTGGCTTCCCGCTCTGCCTCGCCTGCGGCCAGTCGCATTCCCCCTTTGCGAGCCGGAAATCCCGTGAGGAGTTCGAGGCGTTGCACCTGGAGCGTTGCGGGCATGTCGTGCAGCCGACCGGCTTCTACGCGGATGTCGAGGTGGACGTGCTCGGCCTGCACGACGTCGAGGATCGGAAGATGGGCTTCAGCGTGGTGGAGGCGGTGCGCATGGGGGCGGCGCGTGTCCTCGATATGGAGATCGAGGACCTGCAGCTGCTTGCGCTCGGGCATATCGGCGAGGATACCTGCGACGTGCTCCTCTACGACCCGATGCCCGGCGGCTCGGGCCTGCTCGAGCACCTCGCCGAGCGATGGGAAGAAGTGCGGAGCTCGGCGCTGGAGCTGCTCACCCAGTGTCCGGGTGCCTGCGAGTCCTCATGCGTGGACTGCCTCCAGACCTACCGCAACCGCTTCTACCACGAGTACCTGGATCGCCACGTCGCGACCCAGATCCTCGAAGCCGCCAGCGGGCCTCTCGTCGAGACGCACCCCATCCCGGAAAAGCTGCCGAGGACGCAGTCAACAACGGGCCAGGGCCAGACCTGGATCGAGAACCGCTTCAAGCAGTTCCTCGGCGAGGCGGGTCTGTCTGCGCCGCTCTGCCAACAACCCATCAACCTCGGCGCCGGGTATGGAGAAACGATCCCGGACTTCTTCTACGCCGGAGGTGACGGGGAGGAACCGGGCATCTGCATCTACCTCGACGGCATGGCGGGGCACATCCACGGCAACTCCGAGCAGGCGGAGAAGGACCGGGCCATCCGGGCCAAGCTGGACAACCTCGGGTACGAAGTGGTGGTGGTGCGGTCGTTCGAGCTCGACGACAAGAACGCCGTCGTTCGGGCCATCGCGCGCATCGCCAAGTATCTGGTAGGGAAAGAGAAGCAACGCGCGGTGAAGGGTGACACGTCCTGGTTCGACCGAGTCGATGCGGGCGATGCCCTCCCTCCCGCGGGCGAGGAGGTGGCTCGATCTCACGCCGAGAGAAGCGACGTTGGCGCACCGGTTTCCGCCGCCCCTGCACCGATCGTGGTCCCCGCGCCCCCGCTACGACTCGTGGAGCCGGCGCTGGAGGAGAAGTACGTCACTTGCGTACCGCTCGTCCCGCTCAAAGCCGCCGCCGGCGCCTTCGGCGATCCGCAGCACATCGAAGACGACGGTTTCGACTGGGTCGCCCTTGAGTCGCGTCACCGCCTACGGCCCGGGATGTTCGTTGCTCAGGTCGTCGGCAAGTCCATGGAACCGGCCATTCCCGACGGCGCCTGGTGCCTCTTCCGTGCGCCAGTCGCGGGTACGCGACAGGGCAAGACCGTGCTCGTCCAACTCCGGGACGCCACTGACGTCGAAACTGGCCAGCGCTACACCGTCAAGCGATACCGAAGCCAGAAGGCCCAAGCCGGCGACTCCTGGCGGCACGAGAAGATCACACTCGAGCCCGTGAATCGTGAGTTCGATCCGATCATCATCACCAAAGCTGACGAGGGCGAGCTCCAGGTCGTCGCTGAGCTGGTCGAGGTGTTGTCCCCGGAGATCCCCGGCTCGAAGGCATGAACGCCGAAGAGAACGACGAGACCACCGAGGACACGATCAACCGGCCCATGGAGAAGTGGACCCCAAAAATTGGATAGCAGGATAAGTGCTTTCGTCCATGAGGACGGAGCGCCTCAAGTCAAAAATATGTTAGCAAGAGAAAGACGGGAAGCGACGAGAAAATTAAACCGATCTGATTGCGGTCCGGTTTTACCAACCCGGCGTCACCTGGTAAGTCACAATCATGTGCGCTTCGAGTCCCCGATCCGTTCTTATGACTAGCTGCTTCA
>NCBI01000042.1 GCA_002255365.1 Chromatiales bacterium 21-64-14 | reverse complement strand
GCGGTGAGCGTCGGCACCAAACGCCCGCCCGCGGAGATCACGATCGAGCGATGGCCGGCGCGCACCAGCGCCTGCGCCACCTCCAGGGTCCCGCGCTCCACCCCCCCACTGTCGAGCGCCGGAAGCACCTGCACGACGGTCAGGGGACGTTGGGACCCGCCACGCTGTTCTGGGCCCGGGATCAGTTTGACTCCTTCATCAGGACGCCCACGGCCATGCCGGCGTGGCTCAGAATCCGAACATGTGATCCAGACAGAACGCGCGCTCCCCATGCACTAAGCCATGATAGCCGAACAGCCGGCAGGTGACGTCACGCACCACCACATAGGCCCCGTCGCCGGCGCGTTCGCGCTCGTGTTCATCGAACAAGGCCCGGTAACGCCACAGCAGAGAGCCACTGGCCGGAATCGCCACCTCCCGCTGCGCCACCTCGGCGCCGGCGGAATCATGCAGGACAATCCGGGTACTGGAATGCGGATGCCAGGCACCGGAGGTGGGATAGATCAAATGACACAGGGTATCGCCGGGCGCCGCGCCGATGCGCAGAAATAAGCGCGTACTCAAACCGGGCGCGGGCCCCGCATAAGACTGGGGTTCGTTGCGGTAGGTGACTGGCAAATTGTAGATATGGGCGCCGAAGCTGCTCTCCGCGGCGTGGCCGCTGCGCCGCTGCCGGTAGCGGAACAGGGCGTGCAGCCAACCATCGGCGGCGGCGCCTTCATGCAGATCGTAGACCAGTTCGACATGTCCATATCCGCTGGGCAGCGCAACCGCGCCCTCGCGCAGCAGCGCATCGCAGTCGAGCGGAAAACAGCCGCCGCGCGGGACGCGGCCCAGCGGGCGGCGCAGCACCTCGGCCCCGGACGCGTCGTAGAGGATCACCACCAGCGGTAATTCATACTGCGCGGTCGACATCGGCGTGGGCAGCACCACTGTGCTCCAGTCCGCCACCGGCAGCACCGGCGCCGGCAACAGATATCCCTTGCCCAGATGCTCGCTGAAGCTGGCCAGCGTGGGATCCGGCTGCAAGTCGGTGCGTTCCACGTTGACATGGGCAAGGCGCACGCGCCCGCTCGCGTGGTCACGCACCTCGTAGCGCGGGCGTACGAAATACTTGCCGGCGTGAACCTCGATCTGCGCCGGCCAGCGGCTCTCCGGCAGCAAACGCGCCACGTCCAGCGTGCAGGTGGCGAACGGCGCAATGGCGTGGTCCAGGCTGCGTATTTCCGTGGAACCCATCTCGCTCAGGCCGATGGCGCCCGCGGGAATCGGGATTGGATGACTGTTCTGGATCCACAGGACCACCGACTCGCCGTGGTCCGGGGCCGGTAGGCCGGCGTAGCGCTCGGCCGGCCAGGCGTTGGCGTCATGGGTGCAGGAAAGAACGGTCTCATCATCACCGTAGGTATCCAGCGCGTACTTCACCACGTCATGTCCGGCGATGCCATGGGCGTGGATGAACAGGGAACCGGCGTAGTCCCCGAGCCCAAAGCGCCGGCGCACCTCCCGGCTGTCGATACACAGCGTCGCGCCGGGCGCGCCCGGTCGTTCGTCCCACTCGGCGAGCGTCGCGCCGTCGGCATCGAACAGGCACAACCACAACTGGGGCGATGTGGCGCCGTAACCGGACCAGTAGTCGCACAGCGTGACCCGGGTATGGTGCCCTCCGGCGTCGCGCAGGAACGCGAAGTTGGTGGCGAAGTTCAGCGGGTCCAGGTAGTGCCGTGGATTGGTGAGCATCCGGTCCGGGATACGCAAACCGTCGAAACTCATGATCTCCGTCTCAGGCGCCAGCAGATGGCGGATCTGGCGCACATAGCGCTCGGCGTCGAAGGCCGCCACCAGCAACCGTGAGCCAGGGCTCGCGGAGGCCAGATCCGTCACTGGGCGCACCGGGTGCCCCAGTACCGGGCGTGCGAGATCCTCCATCCGCTGCACGTAGACGTCGTGCAGTTCCACGCCCGCAAGGTCGTAGAACTCGGCGTAGGCCGCGAGATGGCCCAGGGGGTCGTAGACGCACAGGGGACCGGAGGCGAGGCGCGTCCGCAGCGCACCCGCTGGCGCGCGCGCCAGCGGGTGGCCCAGCGCCTTGAAGACGCAGTTCCCGCCGCGGACGTTGCTGAAGGTCTCGATGTTCAACGCCATCGGCTGGTTACCACGCATGAAATCGGCGGGGGCGGCGGTCCGCGTTTCAGTGGAAGGGACTCAGCCGCTTGAGGAACGAGGAGAACCCGTGGCGCGCAAGCTCCTGATCCACTACCCGCTGGTCGGAGACCCAGTTCATCTGGATCGCCCGACGTGGACCCGCGAACGGTTCGTGGCCGTGGAACGAGCGCTCCGAGCGGCGAAACGCCAGCAGCGTACCGGCCACCGGCGGGACCTCGGCCGCCACGTCATCGAGCCGCGCGCTGCGCAGCAACCGCAAGCGTCCGCCACTCTCTTCCCAGGAAGGATTCATATAGATCAGAACGGTGATCAGTTTGCTCTCCGTGTCGGTATGGATACGGCCGTCGCGCTTGCGGCACCAGCCGCGCACCGTGAACAGGGTCGGCCGGCCGGCCAGATCGAGGCCGAACTTCTCCTCCACCGCCGCCGCGAACTCCGCGCCGTCCAAGGCATCCACGAAGCCCTGGAACGCGGGGCCGTAGCGCAGGTCCCGCAGGGGAAAACTGCCGGGCCGGCGGATACGCGGGAAATCCTCCACCACCCGCGCCAGGGCCGCGGAGCGCACGAAACCCGGCACGATCACGAATTCGAAGGGATCCCGTGCCAGCGGGGTGGCGCGGAAGGCGTCCAGATCCAGAACCGACATGTTGGCCTATCTCGCGGCGGTATCACCGCCGGGCGGGACCGGACCCCGGGCGGCGACTATCCCTCGACTCCCGGGATGCTTCCGGCGCATTGTAAGCGCCGCCTCACCTCAGCGGCAACCGTATCGGTCTCGCGCAGCGGCCCGTAGCTCCAGGTCTCCAGTTGTCCGCAAAATGGGCGGGTGATTCCGGCGCGCTCCAGGCTGAAATGAAACGCGCGGAACTTGCGGCTGCCGCCGGCGAGCGGCACCACGTACACCGGCCGACCGGTGCTGCACGCCTCGGAGACCATGGACACGGAATCCGCGGTCACCAACAAAAAGTCCGCAAGGGCCAGGTAGCCGAAATAAGGGTTCTCGCCGCGGCCGTCCCAGATCGTTGCGCCCGCCGGGGCGAGGCGCTCGCGCAGCACCGCCAGGACCCGCGGCGGCGTGCGCCGCGACGGCGTGACGGCGATGCCGACCCCCAATGCGTGGTGCAGGGCCAGCAACTGCTCCGCCAAGCGCACCGCAGCGTCCTCCGTGAACCGGTAGACACGGTTGGATCCGCCCAGCAGTACCGCCACCAGGGGCCGCGGCTGGGAGGCCAGGGCGGGGGCGGCGCAGGACGCCGCGACGGCGAGACGCGCGGGCGTGACCCGGTGCAGGGCGCCACGGGTCACCAGGACATTCGCGCCCCGGCAGCGGTCATGTTCCGGCACCACCACCAGGCCGAACCGGGAACGGTGCACCCGGGGATCCTGGATCTGTACCGTGTAGGTGCGTCCACCGCTGGCGCGGCGAATGGCGATAGAGAGCGCGACCGAGCCGTGGCCACTGCCGATCAGCAGATCCGGCCACGGTGGTGTCAGGGGATCGCTGCCGGGTCCCGGGGCGGCACGGGCATTGAACCAGAGTGACGGCGGCAGATACCGCCACGGTGCCCGCACGCGGAGCACCTTGCGCAGCGGGACCACCCCCAGGGCCTCGGCGAGCCCCAGGCACTGGTTGATCATGCCGGCCTTGTCTTCGCTGAGGATCCAACAGGTGGTCATGACTGCGGGGCGGGCCCACCCTGGGGCCCCATGCCCGCGGCGCTCATCGGTCCTTGAGGACGTAGTCGGCGCCGCAATAGGGGCACTTGGCGCTGCCGGTGGTCTCGATGGGCAGAAACACCCGCGGGTGGGAATTCCACAGGCTCATCCCGTCCATGGGACAGTGCAGGGGCAGGTCCGCACGGCTCACTTCGTAGCGGCGCTGGGCATTGGGTTCGATGTAGCGCTGTCCCAGCGCCGCCGCCGCGGTATTTGGATTGGTCATGAGACTGGACCTCGTTACCGGATCGGATCCGGCCGCGGTGTGGAATCGCCCGCGTCGCCGGCCATCATACCGGTGTCTGCCAATGCGGATGCTCCTTGCGCCGGCCATGCACCTGTTCAAAGTACAGGCTCTGCAGGCGCTCGGTCACCGCGCCGCGGCGTCCCGCGCCGATGACCCGTCCGTCCACCTCGCGCACCGGTGTGACCTCGGCGGCAGTGCCGGTGAGGAACACCTCGTCCGCCACGTAGACCTCGTCGCGGGTGATGCGTTTTTCCACCACTTCCATCTCCAGCTCATGGGCAAGGGCGATGATGGTATCCCGGGTGATCCCTTCCAGAGCGGAGGTGAGCTCCGGGGTGTAGAGGCGCCCGCCGCGCACCAGGAAGATGTTCTCGCCACTGCCTTCCGCCACATAGCCCTCGACGTCGAGCAGCATGGCCTCGTCGTAACCGCAGGCCAACGCCTCGTTGAGCGCGAGCATGGAATTCATGTAATTGCCGTTGGCCTTGGCCTTGCACATGGCGATATTCACATGGTGGCGCGTGTAAGACGAGGTCTTCATCCGGATGCCGCTCTGGATCTTGTCCTCGCCCATGTAACGGCCCCAGGACCACGCCGCCACCATCACATGCACCTGCAGATTGTCGGCGCGCAGCCCCATCCCTTCTGCGCCGTAGAAACACATGGGCCGGATATACCCGGAGCGCAGGCCGTTCTCGCGCACCGCCGCCTGGGTGGCCTCGTTCACTTGATCCTTGGTAAATGGAATTTTAAGCCCGAGGATATGGGCCGAGCGGAACAACCGGTCGGTGTGGTCCGCGAGGCGGAAGATCGCCGCGCCAGCGGTGGTCTCGTAGGCACGCACGCCTTCGAACACCCCCATCCCATAGTGCAAGGTATGGGTAAGCACATGCACGCGCGCCTCACGCCAGGGGACCATCTCCCCATCGAGCCAGATGAAGCCGTCGCGGTCCTCCATGGTCATCTGCGGTTCTCCTCGGTCCAGCCGCCCGATGGCGGCGCCAAAGCGTTGGAATGGTACCGGATTCCACCTCGGTTTTCAGGCACTCTCGGCCCCGCCCTCGAGCCAGCCGCCCCACAGACGCAGCACGCCATCGCGTTCGGCGCCGAACCGGTCTCCATCCACCACGGCGGGCTCTTGCTGCAGGGTCAGACGGTGGGCCTCGGAACGGTAGGTCCGGTAGGCGTCGGCGAGAAACGCCGCATCCGCCTTCGGCAGGACCCCGACCCGGGCCAGGAGCTCCAGCAGGCGGACATTGTCCGTGTACGCAAGGAGCTCTGGATAACGCTGTGCCCAGGCCAGTACGCCATATTGGACCATAAATTCGATATCCGCGATACCGCCCGGATCCTGCTTCAGGTCGAACCGGTCCCGGTCCCGCGACCCCAGCTCGCGGCGCATGCGCGCACGCATCTCCACCACGTCGCGGCGCGCCCCCTCCTGATCCCGGGCGCGCGACAATACCGCGCGGCGGATCGCCGCGAAGGTCCGCGCGATGGCCGGATCGCCGGCCACCGGACGCGCCCGCACCAGCGCCTGATGCTCCCAGGTCCAGGCCGTGTTGTGCTGGTAGTCAGCGAACGCCTCCAGGGCCGTGACCAGCAGTCCGGAGGCACCGCTGGGCCGCAGGCGTGTATCCACGGGATAGAGCACGCCGCCCGGGGTATGGGCGCTGAGAAAGTGGATGATGCGCTGGCCCAGGCGCGCGAAGAACACCCCATTGTCCACCACCCGCGGACCGGCGGTCTGCTGCTCCTCCCCGTGGCTGTCGTGGATAAAAACCAGGTCCAGGTCCGATCCATGACCCAGTTCGATACCCCCGAGCTTGCCATAGGCGATGACCGCAAACCCGGCGTGGCGCTGGCGTCCGCGACTGCGATAGCGGGGCAACCCATGGCGTGCCACCAAGTAGTCCCAGGCCAGGCGCAGCACCTGGTTCAGGATCACCTCCGCCAGCTCGGTGAGCCGGTCACTGACCACCATCAGGGGCAGCGCACCAGTCACCTCCGCCGCCGCCACGTGCAGGCCCTGGGCATGCTTGAACTGGCGCAGCACCTCCATCTGCTGTTCCAGATCATCGGGACCCGTCTGGGCCAGCAGGGCATCGAGTTCCGCCTCCTGGGCGGGCCGGGGCATCGGTGCGTACAGCGCCCGCGGGTCCAGGAGCTGGTCCAGCAACAAGGGATGGGCGGCCACATACGCGGCGATCCACGGGCTGGCCGCGCACAGACGCACCAGCTGGGAAAGGGCCAGGGGACTCTCCACCAGCAGGGCCAGATAGGCACTGCGCCGCACCACGCTCTCCACCACCCCCACCACCCGCCGCAGGGTCTCCGCGGGGTGCGGCGCCGCACCGGCGGCGCCCAGCAGCATAGGCATCAGGCGATCCAGACGCTCTGCGCCCTGGGCGCCGACCCGCCGCGCATGGCCATCCCGCAAGCCGGCGAGCACCTCGATGGCCTCCTCCGGCACGGGGTAACCGGCCCGGCGCAGGGCCTCCTGGGCATCCGCACCGCTCAGGGCACCGCTCCAGACCGCGGCCCGCTCGCTGGCCGCCGGCGCGGTGGCCGCATCCCGCTGCGGGGCCGCAAACACCTGGGCGAACTGCTCCGCCACCACCGTCCGGTGCCGGGTCAGCACCTTCCAGAACGCCGGCCAATCGGGAAATCCCATGGACAGCGCGAGCCGCCAGCGTCCCGCCTCATCCCCCGGCAACGCATGGGTCTGCAGGTCCTCGTAGGACTGCAGCCGGTTCTCCACCCGGCGCAGGAACCGGTAGGCCTGACGCAGGGCACGGGCACCATCGGTCGGCAGCCAGCCTTTGGCCTCCAGCACTCTCAGCACGGGCAGGATCGCGCGCTGCTGAAGCGCCGGCTCCCGCCCACCCCGGATCAACTGGAACGCCTGGCCGATGAACTCCACCTCCCGGATCCCCCCGGGGCCGAGCTTCACATTGTCCACCAGCCCGCGGCGTTGCACCTGCCGGACAATGAGGGCCTTCATTTCCCGCAAGGACTCGAAGGTTCCGTAATCCAGATAGCGGCGATAGACGAAGGGCTTCAGGATGGCGAGCAGCCGGGCCCCGGCGGCCCGGTCTCCCGCCACCGGACCCGCCTTAATGAAGGCGTAGCGCTCCCATTCCCGGCCCTGGAGCTGGTAGTACTCTTCCATCTGATCAAAGCTCATGGCCAGGGGACCGCTGTCCCCGAACGGCCGCAACCGCAGGTCCACCCGGAACGCGAAACCCTCGCCGGTCACAGCACCCAGCGCCGCCGCCACCCCCTGGACGAGCCGCGCGAAGAATTCCCCGTGACTGAGACCGCGGCGCCGGCGGGTAACGCCGTCCTCGGGATAGGCGAAAATCAGGTCGATGTCCGAGGAGAGGTTCAGTTCGCCTGCCCCGAGCTTACCCATGCCCAACACCACCGGTCGCTGGACCATGCCATCGGCCCCGCGGGGCGTCCCCCACTCCCGGCAGAGCGCCTGGAAAATCCCTTGAACGGCCAAATCCAGGCACGCCTCCGCCAGCCCGCTGAGGTCCCTGAGGGTCTCCTCCAGACTCGCCCAACCGGCCAGATCCCGCCACGCGATACGCACCATGTGGCGGCGCCGGAACCGGCGCAGCCGCGTCTCCAGCGGCGTGGATTTCCCGTAGCGGTCGAGAAGGCCCGGGTATTCCCCGGGCCGGAAATCCCCCAGCAACTCCCCGCTCTCCAGCAGGGCCGCAGGCAACGCCGGATCCCGGATACAGGCGTGGGCCACGAAACTGCTGAACGCCCAGACCCGGCGCAGGGACCGCACGAAGTCCGGGTGGTCTGGAATCCGTTGGCCCGCGGCCTGGGCGGCGTCCCGGTAATCCGCCCACAGCCGGTCCGCCTCTTGCGCCAGGACTGAAGGCAGGGCGGGCGCCGGCGCAGTCCGTGGGGTGGTGACAGGGGCCATGGGCAGTGGGGATCTCGGACTGGAGGTCGAGACTCAGGGTACAACAAAAGACGCGGGCGGGGCCGTAGGACGCCCGGCCGCCAGCAGGCGCATCGCGGGCAAACAGCGGCGTTTCATCTCCAAGTACGTGCGCCCGTGCCGGGCGCGCCCAAAAAAAAGCCCCGCCGTAAGGCGGGGCTTGGAGGTCGGTCGACCCTCCGGTAGCAACCGGACTACATCATGTCCATGTCGCCCATTCCGCCCATCCCGCCACCGCCGGGCATGCCCGCAGGCTTTTCGTCCTTGGCAGACTCCGCCACCATCGCCTCGGTGGTAATCATGAGCCCGGCTACGGACGCGGCGTTCTGGAGCGCGGTACGGGTCACCTTGGTGGGATCCAGGATACCCATCTGGATCATGTCCCCATACTCGCCGGTCTGGGCGTTGTAACCATAGTTGCCCTTGTTGGAGAGCACCTTGTCCAGCACCACCGAAGGTTCGTCCCCGGAATTGGCGACGATCTGGCGCAGGGGTTCCTCCATGGCGCGGCGCGCGATGCTGATGCCCATGTCCTGATCCGGGTTGACACCCTTCAGGCCCTTGAGCGCCTGCAGCGCACGAACCAGCGCGACACCGCCGCCCGGGACCACGCCCTCTTCCACCGCCGCACGGGTCGCATGCAGGGCGTCCTCGACACGCGCCTTCTTCTCTTTCATTTCCATTTCGGTGGCAGCACCAACCTTGATCACCGCAACGCCACCGGCGAGCTTGGCGATCCGCTCCTGCAACTTCTCCTTGTCATAGTCCGAGGAAGCATCCTCGAGCTGCGCGCGCACCTGCTTGACCCGGCCCTCGATCTCCGACTTCTTGCCGGCACCATCGATGAGGGTGGTGTTCTCCTTGGTGACCTGCACCTTCTTGGCCTGCCCAAGATCGTTAATGCTAGCCTTCTCCAGGCTCAGCCCGACCTCGTCGGAGATCACCGTACCACCGGTGAGGATCGCGATGTCCTGCAGCATCGCCTTGCGCCGATCGCCAAAGCCCGGGGCCTTGACGGCCGCGACCTTCACGATGCCGCGGATCGTGTTGACCACCAGGGTCGCCAGGGCCTCGCCCTCGACGTCCTCGGAGATGATCAGCAGCGGGCGCCCGGACTTGGCCACGCCTTCCAACACCGGCAGCAGCTCCCGGACATTGGAGATCTTCTTGTCATAGAGCAGGATATACGGGTTATCCAACTCCGCACTCATGCTCTGCTGATTATTGACGAAGTAGGGGGAGAGATAGCCGCGATCGAACTGCATGCCTTCCACAACTTCCAGATCGTTCTCCAACCCGGAGCCCTCTTCCACCGTGATCACGCCTTCCTTGCCTACCTTCTTCATGGCGTCGGCGATGATGTTGCCGATGGACTCGTCGGCGTTGGCGGAAATGGTACCCACCTGGGCGATGGCCTTGTCATCAGAGCAGGGCTTGGAGAGCTTCTTCAGCTCTTCCACGGCGCTGGTCACGGCCTTGTCGACGCCGCGCTTCAGGTCCATGGGGTTCATGCCCGCGGCAACTGCCTTGAGGCCTTCCTTCAGGATCGACTGGGCAAGCACGGTGGCGGTGGTGGTGCCATCACCGGCGATATCGGAGGTCTGAGACGCGACCTCCTTTACCATCTGGGCACCCATGTTTTCGAACTTGTCCTTGAGTTCGATCTCCTTGGCGACGGACACGCCGTCCTTGGTGACCGTGGGTGCGCCGAAGCTCTTCTCGAGCACTACATTGCGACCCTTGGGTCCGAGGGTCACCTTCACCGCGTTGGCGAGGATATTGACCCCGTGCACCATGCGCTGACGCGCATCATCACTAAACCTGACGTCTTTCGCACTCATTTTCCTTACCCCTTCAGAAAGCGTTTTCGAACCGGTTACGAGACCCGTCCTCAGACCTCGACGATGCCCATGATGTCCTCTTCACGCATCACGAGCACTTCCTGGCCGTTCAACTTGACTTCGGTGCCGGAGTACTTCCCGAACAGCACCCGATCGCCAGCCTTGACGTCCAGGGGACGGATGTCCCCACTCTCGAGGAGCTTACCCTTGCCCACGGCGACCACTTCACCCTGAATGGGCTTCTCGGCGGCGGTATCGGGAATGACGATGCCGCCCGGGCTCGTCCGCTCCTCCTCCATGCGTTTGACGATAACGCGATCATGTAAGGGACGAATGTTCATCGTGTAACTCTCCTTAAGAACAAATACTTAATTCGGATTAGCCGGTTTGGCTCCACATGCCAAGAGCACTTATTAGCACTCTGCTCGAATGAGTGCTAATCATAGCCCCGATTCGGCAGGAGTCAAGATGGGGTGGGTACCGCCGCGGATCAAGGCCCCCTGGGGGGGCGCCGGTCCTCGTCCTCGCGGCGGTACTCCCCTTCGATCACCCGGGGACCGGACGGCCCCTGGGGCGCGTCGGGGGTACGCCCCGAGGGGCCGGTGCCCTGGCGGGCCAGGAACCGGCGGATGACAAATCGGCGCACCGGAGGGATCAGGGCCAGGATCCCCACGGCGTCGGTGATAAAGCCCGGGATCAGCAACAGGCCGCCGCCCACCGCCACTATCATGCCCTCCAACATCTCCAGGGCGGGCGCCTCGCCCCGGGCCAAACTGGCCTGCACGCGCCCCAGGGTGGACAGGCCCTGGACCCGCAAGAGCAGGGCCCCGAGGACCCCGGTGAATACCACGAGAAACACCGTGGGCACCGCGCCGATCGCGCGGCCCACCTGGATCAGGACGTAGATCTCCGCCACCGGGAGCAGAAGAATTAGAATGCCGAACATTCTGGGCAGCGGACGCATGGTTCAACAGGAACGGGGCTGGGTACGGGATTGGGCGGGACCCGCCGATGACAGGTCAGTGCACTGAGGATACCCTGTTTCGCCTGGGGGCGCCAACGCGCCGGGCCGGAGCTGGAATATGTCCGATGGCTATCTCGTCGTATTGTGCACCTGCCCGGATCGCGACACCGCGGTGCGGATCGCGCAACGCTTGGTGGACGAACGCCAAGCCGCCTGCGTGAACGTGGTCCCGGGGCTGCTGTCGATCTACGCCTGGGAAGGGACCCGCCATCAGGATGAAGAGGTACTGCTGGTGATCAAAACCCGGGAAGAGGTGTTTCAGGCCGTGCAGGACACAGTCCGTACCTTACACCCCTATGAACTACCAGAAATAATCGCAGTCGAAATTAAAGACGGGCTGCGCCCTTACCTCGACTGGATCGCCGGAGCCGTGACCCGCCCATGAAAGCCTTGCTGTGCGCCATTCTGTTGCTGCTGACACCCGCCACCGCGGCGCTCGCGGCAGACACACTGCCAGGGCTCGGACAGGGCCTGGGGTTGGAGAGCGGCACTCAATTCCTGCCCGCCGACCAGGCCTTCCGCCTCAGCACCACGGTGGTGAACGGGAACACCGTCACGGCCCGTTGGCGCATCACCGACGGGTATTATCTGTATCGCGACAAGTTCCACTTCCGCATCCTGAGCCCGCAGGGAACGCGGCTCGGCACGGTCACGTTACCCCCCGGCAAACAGAAGGACGACGGGACCTTCGGACACGTGGATGTCTATTACCACGCCGTGCAGGCGCGCCTGCCCATTGAGCGTGCCGACGGCTCGCGCCCGCAGACCATCACCCTGCAATTGGTCTATCAGGGGTGCGCGGACGCCGGAATCTGTTATCCCCCGATCACCAAGCAGGTGGCCTTGGCGCTGCCGATCGCCATGGTATCCGCTGCCGCCGCGCCACCGGCCGCAGCGTCGGCGCCCGTTGCCGCTGGCGCGCGTAGCGCCGACACCGGCCAGAATCTATCGGCGCAGGACCGCATCGCGCGGATGCTGCGCACCGGTAGTCTGTGGATCACGCTTCCGGCGTTCTTCGGCTTCGGCCTGTTGCTCGCCTTCACGCCGTGCATCTTCCCGATGGTTCCCATCCTCTCGGGGATCATCGTAGGCCAAGGCAAGGACATCGGTACCGGACGGGCGTTTGTGCTGTCCCTGGTGTACGTACTGGCCATGGCGGCCACCTATACGGTGGCGGGCGTAGTCGCCGCGCTGTTCGGCCAGAACCTGCAGGCCACCTTGCAGAATCCCTGGGTGCTGGGCGCGTTCGCATTGGTGTTCGTGCTGCTTGCCCTATCCATGTTCGGGTTCTACAACCTGCAACTGCCCTCCGCCTTCCAGAGCCGGCTGACCGAAGTCAGCAACCGTCAGCGCGGGGGCACCCTGCTGGGCGTCGGCGTAATGGGCCTGCTGTCGGCGCTGATCGTCGGGCCCTGCGTCGCCGCGCCGCTGGCCGGCGCCCTGATCGTCATCGGGCAGACCGGCGACGCGGTACTCGGCGGCCTCGCCCTGTTCAGCCTCAGCCTGGGCATGGGCGCTCCGCTCCTGGTAATCGGCGCCTCCGCAGGCAAGCTGCTCCCGAAGGCGGGGGCGTGGATGGACGCGGTAAAGGCGGTGTTCGGTGTCCTGCTGCTGGCCGTGGCCATCTATCTGCTGGAACGGGTCCTGTCCGCCGAGGTGATCCTCGTGATGTGGGCGGTACTGCTGATCACCTCCGCGATCTATATGGGCGCCCTCGATTCCCTGACCCCCGGGGTATCCGGCTGGCGGCGACTGTGGAAAGGCCTGGGTCTCGTATTGCTCCTGTACGGCTCCCTGGTGATGGTGGGCGCGGTGACCGGCGGCACCGATCCCCTGCGTCCGCTGGAAACCCTATCCCTGTCGGCGGGCCGCGGAAATACCGCGGCGCCGCGGGCCCTCGCCTTCCAGCGGGTCACCGGCCTCGCCGGCCTGCACCAGGCGCTGGCCGCGGCCAGCGCCCAAGGCAAACCCGTGATGCTGGACTTCTATGCCGACTGGTGCATCTCCTGCAAGGAGATGGAGAAGTACACCTTCTCGGATCCCAATGTGCAGCAGGCATTGGGTAATACCGTGTTGCTCCAGGCGGACGTGACCGCCTGGAACACACAGGACAAGCAACTGACCCATGCCTTCGATCTGCTCGGTCCGCCCGCGATCCTGTTCTTCGGCCCGGACGGCAAGGAACGCAAGGGTTACCGGGTGGTGGGCTTCATGAACGCCGGCGAGTTCCGGACCCAGGTCCAACGGGCCTTGGCGGCGGGGGCGTGACAGCGGCCTGAGATGCTGCTCGTACGGAGCCCCACTGAACCCGCGCGTCTGGGCCCATGAATTCCGCAACCATTGCCGTCACCCGCAGCCCCGATGGCGCGCAGCGCAATCCGGGGACCGGCTTCCCACGCAGCGCAGCAATCCCCGGATTCCGGCCTGCATCCGGGCGACCCGCGGGACTAGAACCTATCTCAAAATCGCAGATCGGGCGTTCAGACAAGGCGCGGGCCCTGCGAGGAGCGCCGTTTACGCCCAGCAAATGAGCACCGCAGCAGGGTCCGCAACGCCGCATGGGCGACCGAGATGCATTTTGAGATCGGTTCTAGCCTTGGAGCCAACCCGAGCTGGGTTGCATTCAGGTGGGAACTGCGCCGGACACGAAACGCCAAACTAAACCTTGAGCCGGAACTTCCTGATCATGTCATAAAGCGTCGGCCGACTGACTCCCAACAGCTCCGCCGCCTCCGAAATCTTCCCACTGACGTGCCCCAAAGCGCGCAGCACCGCTTGGCGTTCCGCGTGCTCCCGGACCTCGCGCAACTTGAACGAGGCGGCTGCACCGTCCGGCGCACCCAGCTCCAGATCGCGCGCACTCAGATATTTTCCGTCCGCCATGATCACCGCCCGCTTGATCCGGTTCTTCAACTCACGGACATTGCCAGGCCAGGGATATACCTCCAGGGCCGAAAGCGCATCCTCGGAAAACCCGGCAAGGACACGGCCTTCCTGCCGCGCGAAGCGTTCCAGGAAGTGGCGGGCCAACATCAGCACGTCGCCGGCGCGATCCCGTAGCGGCGGGATACGGATCGCGATTTCGCTGATCCGGTAATAAAGATCCTCGCGGAACTCCTGGGCAGCGATCAAGGCGGCCAAATCACGGTGTGTGGCACATACCACCCGCACATCCACCGGGATCTCCTGCCGCCCGCCCAGGTGTTCGACCACACGTTCCTGAAGAAACCGGAGCAGCTTCGCCTGCAACGACATCGGAAGGTCGCCAACCTCATCCAGAAACAGGGTGCCCTGGTCCGCGCCTTCGATCTTCCCCGCCGTCTGCTTGGCCGCGCCGGTAAACGCGCCCTTTTCGTAGCCGAACAACTCACTCTCAAGCAGGGTTTCCGGAATGGCGGCGCAGTTGATCGCGATGAACGGACCGTCCTTGCGTGCGCTCAAGGCATGCAGCGCCCGCGCAATCAGCTCCTTGCCGGTTCCCGATTCCCCGAGCAACAGCGCTGTGGCATCCGCCGGCGCCACCTTCTCGACCGTGCGACAGACATCCAGCATCCCGGGACTGCAGGAAATGACGCCATCCAGCGGCGCGCCCGTCTGCTGTTCACTCAGACGGCGGTTCTCCATCTCCAACTCGTGCACGCGATACGCGCGGTTGACAATCAAACCCAGGATCTCAGGATCTATGGGTTTGTGATAGAAATCGAACGCCCCCATCCCAACCGCGCGCACCGCGTTTTCGCGGTCGTCGTTTCCCGTCACGACGATGACCTTGGTATCGGGAGCCTTGACATGAATCTGCTTCAGCGCCGCAAGCCCTTCCGAGGTACCTGCCGCATCGGGCGGGAGCCCGAGATCCAAGGTAACCACCGGCGGCTGGTGGTGGGAGAGCAGGTCCAATGCGCTTGCGCGGTCTCCCGCCACCAGCACCTCGTAGTCATCGAAACACCAGCGCAATTGGCCCTGGAGCCCGGGGTCATCCTCGACGACCATCAAAGTCTTCTGCTTGGTCCTGCTTGCCGCCATCGTTCACTCATCCGTTGATCTGCAACTGGCCAGCGCTCGCATCGAGATCGGCGGTCACCGGAAACCGCATGCGGAATGTGGTGCCGACGCCCTTGGTGCTCGCCACCTCCACAGTACCACCAATCCCCACTACATACTCCTGCACCTCATAGGCGCCGATGCCCATCCCGGACTCCCCCTTGGTACTGTAGAATGGGCGAAACAAGCTGTCCCGAACAAACGCCTCGTCCATTCCGCAGCCGTCATCCTCCACCTCGATCACCGCCATGTCCTGCTCCCTGCGCAATCGGACCTCGATTATGCCATCCGCGGGCGTTGCGTCCTGGGCGTTCTGGATCACGTGCCCAATCACCGCCGTCAGCCGATCGTAGTCCGCGTAGGCGCGCAGCCCATGGCCATGAAGATCCAGGACGGGAGCGGGGCGGCGTGCGGATTTGGCCCGCACCACTTCTGAAACAACCTGTTCAAGGTCGATGGAGCGCCCGCCATCGCTCTGCATACCGCCACTGCGCAGCTGCAGAAGTAGGCGCTGCATCATAGACACCGAGTTCTCGACGGTACGCAGTACGTCTTCCATAAACTTCGGGTTCTGTTTGTGACGCGCCGCGTTGGACAAGACCAGCGAAAGTTGCGCAATCAGGTTCTTCAGATCATGCACCACGAACGCGGAACAGCGGCTGAATGCCTCGAACTGCCGGGCTACCGCCAGGGCTTGGGACGCCTCAAGCTGGGCCAAATAGCTTGCGGCCTGTCTGCCGGCGGTTTTCAGAAGGTCGAAATCCTCCCAATTGTAACGCCGATGCATCGGCGGATGGGAGAGAACCACGAAGCCGAGCAGCCGCTCGTGCAGCATCAGCGGTACGATCAGCGCCGCACGAGGCATGTCCTGCAGCCACGCCGGTAAACTCAGTCCCTTGTATAACTCAGGGCGGCTTTGATACTCCTCCAGGTGAATGAACCACTCCTGTTCCTCCAGAAACCGCACCAACGGGGTATCTTCGGAAACAACCGGTGGGGTGAAGTCCGCTATATTCCATCTTGCCACCGGCTCATAGTTTCCGCTGTCCCGGCGCATCCATAGGATGCCGCCCGGACTGTCCACGATCTGTGCGATCGCGAGGACGGCACGCTCCCGGAGCTGGGTTGGCTCGCCAGATGACAGAGTCCGGATGAACCGCAACCACTCGTCGCGATAGTCGTATTTATAGTGAAAGAAATGTTTGTTGATATATACCCGCAAGGTGGCCCGCATCTGCTCAGAAAACAGCAGGATCAACAGCACGAGACCCGCGCCGAACAGGAAGATCGTCTGGGCGATGAGTCCCCAGCTGCCACCGTAGTGGCGGACGTAGTAGCCGCCCGCTGCGATCGCAAGCAGATACAGGCCCGTGCCGAGCAGGGCGGTGGTATGAAATACGACGCGCCGGGATACGAAGATGTCCAGCGACCACTCGGGATCCCGAGCGATCGCGATTCCAATGACCGGAACCACCAGTGCGTTGCCAAAACCGCGCGCCGCCCACAAGACGAAATCGATACGCTGAAACAGCAGGGCGTTCGAGTACAGGTAGAAGTCGTAGGCGAACAAGCCCCCGACTCCCAGGCAAAGGTACTTGATAGAGCGCCGCAGTTGAATCGGGGTGTTGCGAAAGAGCTGTTCCACCAGCACCAACCCGACCACGGCATAGAGCAGATGACCCGCGATCAGCCAGTCAATGCCGAAGGTGACTATCGGCGGCCCATGGGCCCGTTGAACGAACACCAGCAGAAACATCGCCGCGGTAAACGCCACTAGGGTGCCGAGGATAATCCGGAACCAGCGGGAAGATAGCGCGAAACCCTTATGGGCGGACCCAAGGATATAGAGCAGGAACACCGCCCAGGACAGGTCCCGGACCAGTTCCAAAACAACGATGAGGGGCGTGAATTGTCCGGTGAAGGACTCGTAGGAGGCGGCTGCCATCCATATCGCGCTGATCGATGCCGTGAACGCCAGCAATGCCTTCTGCAAGCGCCCGCGTCGCCCAGTCGCCAGGACCAGCGAAAGGATCAAAAAGAATGCCGCGCCAGTGGCGTAGCTTACACCGGCAATCTCTAGCATCGTCGATATGTTTCCCGCCGCTCGGCCCGGGTTGACGGTGGTTGTGCATCACCCGCATTGGAACCCCATCCGTGGCAACTGGACGCGTGGAGCGTCACCAATCTAACCCAAGGTGCCCGGCCCTATCCAGCGCCCACCCTTGCATGGGAGACGCGCAATGGATGGCGTAAGGGTGCGAACGCCAGCCGGGGCAATGCTTCCCTAAAACATCTTTTCGGCAGAATGGGTTACAACCTTAACCCAAATATCACCTAGTTAGCGCCCGCATCGTTTTAAAGAAATGGCCATGCAACCCATGGACCAAGACACGAGGTTCCCGTGCGTTCCGCGATTAAGCCCAACCCGGTTCGGGCCGGCTTCCACGCGAGCCGCCCGGGTAGCCCGGATACGGGCCGCAGGCCGGAATCCGGCGATTGCGCCGCGCTGGAAGTCTAATCCCCGGATTGCGCTGCGCTCCATCCAGGCTACCAGGAACGGCGCAACGGCCAACAGGACGTCGAATAATTACCGGGGGTCGCCGGGCAGCGGTACTCCCCGCCACGGGAGCACGCTGCACCAGCGGGTACCGAGAGCTGCCAAGATCCTTCGGATGTAGTCACTTTCACGAAAGTCCGCGCAGCGCCCCCCGGCCGTGCGCAGATGAACCTTCGACTTCTACTGACCGCCGTTAGCAAAATCGCCATGCCGAAACGGTATCGGGATACCAGCCCCCCGACGGTCTATTTCAGGCCGGCAAGCACCTTGCGGGCGTCAGCGGCGCCCGGGAAATCGCCCCCCTTGGCCAGGGCCTGCTCGAGATGGGTCTTGGCGTCCCGGGTCTTGCCAGCCTTGTAGAGCGCCATCCCGAGGTGATACTGGAAGATCGGGATCTTAGGCGCCGCTTTTACGACCGCCTCCAAGACGGGCACCGCCTTGCTCGCATCGCCGCTCTGGTAGTACACCCAGCCGACGGTGTCCTGAATCGCAGGATCCCGGACACCTTCCATTTCCTTGGCCAGCGACACCGCCTCCGCCATCCCCTTCGGATCGTTCTCCCTTCCAGCCAACAGCATGGCCAGGTTATTGGTCGCCAGCAGGTTCTTCGGGCTGGCCTCGAGCACCTTGCGGTAAGTGGCGATCGACTGGTCAGGGTCCCCCGACTCCTGGTAGATGGCGGCCAGCGGAAACAGGAGCTGCAACTGTGCCGGCTGGTCCTTCAGCCCGCGCTGCAGGACCGCAATCGCCTTCGTCGGCTGTTTCTGCGCCATATGGACCTTGGACAGATCGACGTAGGGGTTGACCCACGAAGGGTTCAACGCAGAGGCCTTATGCAGCGCCTGCGCGGCGTTCGCATAGTCCGATTGTACGAGGTAGAGGTTGCCGAGCAGATCATAGGCGTACGCATTGTCCGGCTGATCCTTCAGGAACGAGCGCACGCGCGCAACCGCCTCGGCCGGCTTCTTTTCCGCCAAATAACTGCGGGCGATCGCCTGCAGCGGCTGCGCGGCGTCCTTGCCGGAGCGCTGTAGCGCGTCCTCGAACTGTGCGCGCGCCTTCGCATAGTCCTTCTGCACAAAGTACAGTTCCCCGAGCTGGAAATAGCCCTGGGGGCTCTTGGGGTAGTCCGCCTGGATCTTCTCCAGCAGACCCGCCGCCTGCGCGTACTTCTGCTGCTGCGCCAATACCGCTGCCTTCTGCTGGAGCAGTTCCGGATTCTTCGGCGCCACCTTCAGCGCGCGGTCGTACTCCTTGAGCGCATCGTCATAGCGTTTATCGGCCAGATACAGCCCTGCGAGCCCCTGGTAGCCGACTGGATTCCCTGGGTACTCTTGGACGATCTTATCCAACGCGGACTTCGTCCCCGCGCGATCCCCCGTGCGGGCCAGAAGCTCCGCATCGAGCGATAACAGACCAAGGTTATTGGGATCCACCTTCAGGCCCTTGCCCACCTCGTCCAGCGCCTTCTTCTGATCACCCGACTGCAGGAAGAATCGCGCCAGCCGC
>NCBI01000041.1 GCA_002255365.1 Chromatiales bacterium 21-64-14 | reverse complement strand
TGGAGAAAACTGGGACACCCACAAATTCCAAGCCGTGGTCGCCACCGAAGGCGTCCGGTTCCCCACGTTAGTCTGTGGGTGTCCCCGTTTTTCGGTTTTTCCGCCGCCGGGCGCGCTATTTGCCTGACGCCACGGTCCCCGTTCGACACCGTATGTTGTCTCCCAAAGGTGCATGGCAGGGGATCGGTCGCCCTGCCGGCTGGGATGGGTCGGAAGGTCGCGGTGGCAGGGCAGGTTTTTTCGAGGATGAGGGCTGAAAGGGAGAGGATTTCGTGATGATGAAGGGCCACTCGCCCCGCCTCCACCCGTGAATCACCGGTTGCTCGCGCGGGAAAGGGCGTTTATCCTTCCTATACTCTCGTGCCAATTCGTGGCGCAGTGGCGGGTCAGTATACCGGTCCGCAGAAAAAGACGAGAACGGCGCCGTATGGCCACGGGCAACCTCGCCAGAGCTTGCGTGGAGCCCGCCAAGCGATGGTTTGCGTTATTGTCCGCGCCAAACCGCTTCGTCCCCGGGAATCGACCATGCCGACCAAGCCACCCATCGACAACAGCAAGCTCGATCGCATCGTCGCCGAGGCGCGGCGCCACGCCGAGCAGCGTGAATCGGGATACCGCGAGCGAGCGCTGAAAATGTATCCGTGGGTATGCGGTCGTTGTGCGCGTGAATTCACCCGGGCCAACCTGCAGGAGTTGACCGTGCACCATCGCAATCACGACCACGACTTCAACCCGGCCGATGGCAGCAACTGGGAGTTGTTGTGTGTGTACTGCCATGACAACGAACACTCCCGCCATATCGATCATGTACGTGGCGGGGTGATGGGAGCGCAGGAGGCACCTGCGGCAACCGGCAATCCGTTTGCCGACCTGAAGGCGATGATGGAACGTGGCGGCAAGCGTTAGGGTTGATCCTGCGCTGTGCGAGTCACGTCCACGTGTTTCGACCCAGGCAGGATCAATCGCGGAAGTTGTCGAACTGCGGCGACAGCTCGACCTCGGATTTGCGCAGCAAGGCCATCGCCGCCTGCGGGGCGTCGCGCTTCTTGCCGGTTACCCGCAGTTTGTCGCCGTTGATCTGTGTCTCGACCTTGAGTTTGGCGGCTTTCAGCTCGGCCACCAGCTTTTTCGCCATCGGCTGCTCGATCCCCTGTTTCACGGTGATCTGCTGGCGGGCCCCGCCCAGATTGGTATCCGGATCGCCGACATCAAGCGCGCGGATGTCGATCTTTCTTGCCACCATCCGTCCGCGCAGGATGTCGATCGTCTGCTGCGGCTGGAATGCGCTCGAAGCACTCTGGGTGATCACGAAATCATCCAGTGCGTATGACGCGTCCTGGCCCTTGAAGTCGAAGCGGGTGCCGAGCTCGCGGTTGGCCGGGTCGACCGTATTGGTCAGCTCGTGCTTGTCGACTTCGGAGCTCACGTCAAAGGAGGGCATGGCGGCAGCTCGTGGTGAACGGGCTGCCAGTGTGAGCGATGCGATTGGCGACGACTGATGGATAATGCGCATTGCGCCACAAGGTGGAACGAGCAGGCCGATGGTCGGATGAAAGTGGATGTCATGATCATCGGTGCCGGTGCCGCAGGACTGATGTGCGCGATTGCCGCGGGCCGGCGCGGGCGTCGCGTGCTGGTCGCCGATCACGCCAACAAGGTTGGCAAGAAAATCCTGATGTCGGGTGGGGGGCGTTGTAACTTCACCAACACAGGAGTCACCCCGGACCAATACCTGTCGGCGAATCCCCATTTTGCCAAGTCCGCGCTGGCACGCTACACGCCGTGGGATTTCATCGCGCTGGTGGAAAAGCATGGTATCGCCTACCACGAAAAGGAACTCGGGCAGTTGTTCTGTGATGATTCCTCCAAGCAGATCGTGCGTATGCTGCTGGACGAGTGCGCAGCGGCTGGCGTTGTCGTGGAGGCGAACTGCGGCGTGCGGCAGGTGCGCAAGACGCCGCAGGGCTTCATCGTCTCCAGCTCACAGGGTCAGGTACACACCGAGTCGTTGGTGGTGGCCAGCGGTGGCTTGTCGATTCCCAGCATGGGGGCCAGCGGGTTTGGTTATGATCTGGCCCGCCAGTTTGGCCACAACGTGATTCCGACGCGGGCAGGGCTGGTGCCGTTGACCCTCAGCGGCAAGCATCAGGAGCACTATCAGGATCTGGCCGGAGTGGCTCTGCCTGCAGTGCGAGCCTCGGTGGGAAAGCAGGGTTTTCGGGCTGGCCTGCTGTTCACCCATCGCGGTATCAGCGGGCCGGCGGTGCTGCAGATTTCCTCGTACTGGCAGCCTGGCGACGACCTTCGCATCGACCTGTTGCCGGATCAGGACGCCGCGATGTGGTTGATCGAACAGCGCACCGCGCGGCCATTGGCCGAGCTGAAAAATGTGCTTGGCGATACCTTGCCCAAGCGGCTGGCGCAGCGGCTGTGCGAGCAATGGTTCAGGAGTCGACCGATGCGCCAATTCCGCGAAACCGAGCTGACGCAGATCGGTCATCAGCTCAACGCCTGGCCTGTTACCGCCAGCGGCACCGAGGGCTACCGAACCGCCGAAGTCACCCTGGGTGGCGTCGATACCGACGGCCTTTCCTCCAGCACCATGCAATCGAAGCACGTGCCCGGATTGTACTTCATCGGCGAAGTGGTGGATGTCACCGGTTGGCTCGGTGGCTACAACTTTCAGTGGGCCTGGGCGTCGGGTCAGGCGGCCGGAGAGGTGGCCTAGCTTGCGGGCGTTACGCAAGAAAAAGCCCTGACGCCATCTACGTCAGGGATTTTGAACGAGAAAGTGTCACACCATCATCGATAATGGCGATTACATTCACAGAGCGAGAAACCGGGACACCCACAAATTCCAAGCCGTGGTCGCCACCGAGGGCGTCCGGTTTCCCACGTTAGTCTGTGCGCTTTCTGCGTGACCTAGAAGTGGTAGGAGACTCCTATAGCCGTTCGAATCTGCCCGGTCGTGCTGTTCGGCTCATACGCCACGCCTTGCAGAAACGTGTTACCCAGGTTTTTTTGGACTAGGAACCGATTCGAAATACCGTATCCGAAATAGCGATAGGCGGCCCGGGCGAAAAGATGCCAGTGGCCATATACCCGGAGGGTGGCCTGAAAGGCAAGACCGGCGTAGAGGTGCGGCCCAAGCTTGGTTGTGCCGTTGAGCGGGTTGATTATTTCCATCCCGGCCGCAAATATCGATCCGACATCGACCGTGCTAGAAAGCACCAAGCGCGGGCTTAGGGCGTAGAGCGCGCGGGCCCCGCCGCCGGCGTACCCATTTGTATAGAGTTCCTCGAGCGCGGCCGGAGTTCCGTTGCCAATGGCACGGTCCCAGCGGAAATAGCCGCCCTCGAGAAATGGGAGCAGATCGAGGTTGTCGGTCAGCGCGAACGGACGCCCGACCCGAAGGCGCAGGTCGTCCATCGTATTGGCGGTGGTGGTATCCAGCGGGACTCCGGCCTGCGTGTGCCCGATGTAGTCCGTGTGCCCCTTGATGAAGTCGTAGCGGATTGAACCCCAGCCGCCGGTACCTGGGAACCGATGGGCAATCAGAATGCGGAACATCGAGAGATTTCCGTGCTCCTGATCAAGCGGGTCAGCGATTGTGGACGCATTGGGCAGGTCGCGGGACCACTCCGTGTAGTGCTGATGCACTACACCGCCACCAATAAAGATGCCATTCATCGCTTGCAGGTCGGCGGGGTTGAGGGCGCGGTTGGGCATGGCCTGCGCCGAGATGGGCAGTAGAAGGGCTATGGACGTGGCGAGCGCACCGAGCCAGACGCTTTTCATAGATCCTCCAGCAAGTAGTCGGGTCCATTACACAGGGCCTGACAGCAACACTCAGAATGGAACCCTGATGTTCGTGGGCTCAGCGGCCCCTGCGACCGAAACTGAAGCCGCAGGGGCGCCCGCGGCACGGCCCCGCTGCCTGGTGCTGCCATTTCCGGGCACGCAGGCTGCCCTACACGTAGACCCGGGAGCCCTTCTTCAGGTATTCGTCGGCCACCTCGGTCAGGCGCCCGAAGGACACCACGTTGTGCTGTAGCGGGACACTCGTTGCACACGCGTCTTGCGGAATTTAGGAAATCGGGGACAGACCGCGAATCCGATGCAACTGCCGGTAGCAAGGCAGAATTCGTGGTCTGGCCTAGTTTATCCTCAACGTCATCCAGGTCATCGTGCAGACCCTAGACCTGCTGTGATAGGGAAACTTCAGAAAGGCAGATGGCTATGTCCGGGTCTTCTCGTTGGCACACTGCCATCGGTGCGGCCAACCGTGATGGTGTGATGCCATCGGACAGAGCGATCCGAAGTTGACCGTGAAAACCGGCCGCAGCGGCCCGTACGCTGGCCCGTGCCTGGACAATCGCGGCGAACACGCGCAAAAGCGGCGCAAAAGCGGGACGGAGGGATTAAACTTTAATCCCTCCGTCCCCTTTTCCGCCAAGGAGCTATCATGATTTTTCGGCAATTGTTTGAACCAGATTCCAGCACCTATACCTATCTATTGGCTTGTCCGGAAACCCGGCAGGCCATGTTGATCGATCCGGTGCTGGATACCGTGTCCCGTGACCTGGATCTGCTCCAGAAACTGGACCTCACATTGATGTATACCCTGGATACGCACCATCATGCCGATCACCTCACCAGTGCGCGCGTATTACGTGAACGTACGAAGTCCAAAGTGGTTTACCCCGAAGTGGAGAAGCCTGAATGTGCGGATATCGGGGTCGCGGAAGGCAGGATATTCAAAATGGGTTCGATTGAGTTGGCACCCTTGTTCACCCCTGGGCATACTGCGCATCATCACGCTTTCCTTTTCGATAACGGCACGCAGAAAATGGTGTTTACCGGGGATGCATTATTGATTGAAGCGTGTGGGCGTACTGATTTTCAGGGAGGGGATGCGGCAACGCTTTATCGTAGTATTCATGAAAAATTGTTTGGTCTTCCCGATGAGACGCTGGTTTATCCTGCCCACGATTATGACGGACATTTTGTTTCCTCTATTGCGCAAGAGAAGACGCACAACCCTCGATTAGGCGGTGGTAAAACGCTGGATGAGTTCGTGGAAATCATGAACGGGCTGGGCCTGCCTTATCCACGCAAGATTGATTTTGCTGTGCCCGGCAATGAAATGTGTGGTAAATGCCCACCGAATGTACCCAAGGAATACAGAGGTCCTTGTGACTTGCATGAACAAGGGTGAGTTCGCTTTTCCCGGGGAACGACAAAATCACCAGGCGTGGTTTATGGGCTTACGCGGATTCAACTTTGAAGTGTGACGGTTCGCGAAGCCCCGGTCTCAAAGAAGACCTCGCGCGGTGGCCGGATGCCCGGGGGCTTTTTCGGACGGTGATTGAGGATGTGGTGGCGTTGCTATACCCACCCTTCGCGGCAACGGAACCGCCAAAGCAGCGGCGCCGTCGGGGGATCGGGGACGCCACCTCCATCGCGACTGCACCCGGCGCCGTCGACTACTGCACTGCATAGCGCACAACCGGACGGCCGCAAACGCGGATTCCGGATTTCGGCCGGATCGGGCGTCTTGCCGCCGCCTGGTGCGACGCAACGACCGGGCGGGGAGTGCCGGAGCGACTCGCGGCAGACGCGCCGCCGGCCAGGCGAATCAATCCGTCGTGGTCGCTGCGGCGAGCCGCATCAGCGCCCGCGCGGTCTCCTCGACTTGCTGCTGACTGTCGGACCGGACCGTCGCGTGTCCGAGCTTGCGCCCGCGCCGGGGCGATTTTCCATAATGGTGGAGGTGGACCCCGGGCAGGGCGAGGACCTCGGCGGCATCCGGAACGGTGCCGATGAAGTTCACCATCGCCGCCGGTCCGGATCGCGTAGTAGCGCCCAGCGGCCAGCCGATGATCGCCCGCAGATGATTCTCGAACTGGCTGCACTCGGCCCCTTCAATGGTCCAGTGGCCGGAATTGTGGACTCTCGGCGCGAACTCGTTCGCCAGCAGCTGATCACCGACCTGAAAGAACTCCAGGGCCAGCACCCCGATATAGTCCAGCGCATCGAGCAGGCGCACGGTACGCGCCCGTGCCTGGTCTTCCATGGGATCGTCCGGCCGGCTGACCGACAGACGCAGGATCCCGTCCTGGTGGGTATTCTCGGACAGGGGGTAGAAGGCGGTACGGCCACCGCGCGCACGAACAGCGACCAGGGAAACTTCGCGGTCGTAGGGGACGAACGCCTCCAGTATCGATGCCTTTCCGCCCAGGCGCGCCCAGGCCGGCCCGAGATCTTCCTCACCCCCAACGATCACCTGCCCCTTGCCGTCGTAGCCCATGCGGCGGGTCTTGAGGACCGCCGGGAATCCGGTTCGCCGGCAGGCGGCCGGCAGATCGCGGGCATCATCGATACGAACGAATGCCGGGGTCCCGATGCCCAATCTTTCAAACAGGCTCTTCTCCGCCAGGCGATCCTGTGCGGCTGCCAGGGCCTGCGTTGATGGGACAACCGGTACGCGCTCGGCCAGATAGCGGACGCTGTCGAGCGGGGCATTTTCGAATTCATACGTCACGATCCCGGCGTATTCAGCCAAGCGCGCGAGCGCGGTTTCATCGTCAAAACCGGCACAGAGATGCGTTCCCAGCGGCGCCGCGCAACTTTCCGGGTCCGGCGACAGGAAGACAAAATCGAGTCCAAGCGGACGACCGGCGAGTGCCAGCATACGCGCAAGCTGCCCGCCGCCGAGCACACCAACGATCACGCCGACGGGTCCCGGGGGATGGGTTTTTCCAACACTGTCTGCGTCTGCCGGTCGCGGAACTCGACCAATGCCCGGCGGTACTGCGGATATTTGTTGCCCAGAATCGCGGCGGCGAGCAGCGCCGCGTTGGTCGCCCCGGCGGCCCCGATGGCAAGGGTACCCACGGGCACGCCGGCGGGCATCTGGACGATCGACAGGAGGGAATCGAGCCCGTTGAGCACACGTGACTGCACGGGGACACCCAGCACCGGCAGGGGCGTCTTCGCGGCCGCCATGCCGGGCAGATGCGCGGCGCCGCCGGCGCCGGCGATGATCACCTCCAGGCCACGCTCCTGGGCCGATTCGGCGTACTGGAACAGCTTGTCGGGCGTGCGGTGCGCGGAAACGATCTCCACTTCGTGCGGAATCTCCAGGCGCTGCAACGTTCGGGCCGCATGGCCCATTGTCTCCCAATCCGAATCCGACCCCATGATGATGCCGACCAGCGCGGTCATGGCAAGTCTCCTAAGTGGGCGTGGGCTGGTACCGTGGAAGCGCGGGCGGGGCGGGGGCAACCGCGGATCAGCGGCGCCGCGACCAGGCGCCGGAAACCACCTCCTGCGCCGCCGGGGCCGGCCGCGCACGGAAAGGATTGGCACCGGACGCGATCGAGCTAGCGTTGCAGAGGCGGTCCGCGCGCGGGCGTGCGAACGAGACATACGCCGGGTGTTCACGGTAACCGTCAATGAGCACAGGATCACAAAAACTCAACAGCCAGCCGAACCGGTCTTCGCTCTGGAGCAACCCCCCGGTGCGCACCTCGCGTACGCCCGGGATGGCACTGAATGCGCGCCGCCCCTCCTCGACCACCGCCGCGACCTCGGGCTCACTGAGTCCATCCCGGCTATGAAAAACCGCGTATTCGACCGGCTGCCAGCCCCGGCACTGCTCGAGCACTTCAGCGGCACGCCCGGCCGCGCCCCACAGGCGCAGATACCGTTCCACCTCCTGTTCGACGGCACGGCGGATCTCGCGCATGATCCCGTGATAATCGTTCCGGGCCGCCTTTTTCGCACCCACCCGCAGGCGGTCGCCAGCGGCATCGGTGAACAAGCTTTCGAAGCGGATCTTCGCCACGCCGTTGGCGATCAGCCGGCGAAACTGGTCGTCAGTGAGGCCGGCCCCTCCATGCACCACCAACGGGATCTGCAGTGCCTCGTTGAGCTGCTTGAGCCGCTGCCAGTTGGGTCGTAGTTTCGCGCGGGAACGGCCGGTTTGAATACCGATCGAGACTGCAAGAAAGTCGACACCCGTGCGTTCGACATAGACGCGCGCTTCGGCGACGGCGGTATACACGACATCCTTGGGATTCTGCGGTTCACCCGGGGATCCGGCGCGGATCGGGGCACTGTTGTAGCCGAGCTTGCCCTCGACGGGGACGCCACATCCGTGCGCCATGGATACGACCTCGCGTGTGATGCCGATATTCTCGCCCAGCTCGCGATCGGAGGCGTCGACCATTACGCCGTTGCAGCCGCGGTTGATGGCGTGCGCCGCGACCTCAACATCCAAGCCGTGATCCAGCTGGATCGCGACCGGGACCACGGCGCGGCACGCCGCCGATTCCATGGCCGGCATCAACAGTTCGACATCGAAGTCTTCGAATTGCGGGTATGCCAGATTCAGGATCACCGGCGCACGGCAACGCTCGGCCGCGACCATCACGCCTTCGAGACATTCCAGCCCGGATACATCGAAGGCCCCCACGGCATAGTTGTGCCGGTAGGCATGGTCGAGGAGGTCGCGCATGTGCACCAATGGCATGTCACCGCTCCTGGCCGTCTGTGGCGAAGGTCCGGCCCGCCCGCCTTTCACTCCCGGAGCCCGCGCCGGTACCGGCAGGGCGCCCGGCGCCGGACTGCCCCGGAGCGCGGCGCGGATCCGGATACCGGGCCCCCGTCCCCGGGGCGCCCCGGAACGCAACGCGGGCACCCCCACGGATCCCCCCCCGAGGTGCCGGGCAAGCGGGGCTCATTGAAGATTGCCAACGACTTGCAGTCTATGCGGGATCGGTGATAAAGTAACAGTTTAAGTTTATTAACTTCTTATTAAATTTTTATTTAATGACTATGCCAATCCGCCGCGCAACGCTCCATCAACTGAGAATCTTCGATGCCCTTGCGCACCACATGGGCATCACGCGCACTGCAGAGGCGCTTCATCTCACGCCGCCCGCCGTCTCCATCCAGGTCAAACAGCTTGCGGAAGCCGCTGGCCAGCCGCTGATCGAACAAGTCGGGAAGAAGCTCTACCTCACCCCGGCCGGGAAGGTCATGGCGTCGGCGTGTCGGGACGTGTCGATCTGCATGGAACGACTCGCCCAGGAGCTGGCCGCCCTACAAGGCCTTGAGAAAGGCTCACTCAGCGTTTCCATCCTCACCACCGCAAAGTATTTCGTCCCGCAGCTGCTCGGGCAGCTGAGCGCCCAGCATCCAGGGATCGAGGTATCTCTGTTCGTCGGCAACCGCAAGGCGATGCTCGACCGGCTCGCCCACAATCAGGACGATCTCTATATCCTGGGGCAACCGCCGGACAACCTGCATGTCGTGGCCATTCCATTTGCCCCCAACCCCATGGTCGCCATCGCCCATCCCGATCATCCCCTGGTCGGCAAAAAAGCCATCTCGGCCAAGAGACTCGCCCAGGAACCCTTCATTGCGCGCGAGCCCGGCTCCGGTACGCGGCTGGGCTGCGAGGCCTTCTTTCAACGCCATGGCACCGCGCCGCGTACGCGAATGGAACTGGGTAGCAACGAAGCCATCAAGCAGACCGTAGCGAGCAAGCTGGGCATCTCCATCCTGGCAAAGATCACCGCTGAGGCCGAGCTCGCGCGCGGAGACCTCGCGCTACTCGACGTCCAGGGACTGCCGCTGGAACGCCAGTGGTACCTCGTCTATCCCGAACACAAGCTGCTCTCGCCTGCCGCGCAGGCGTTCAAGGAGTTTCTCATGTCCCGCCACACCGGCGAGACATCAAACCGCAAGGCCTGATCCCCGCCCGCGCTGCGACCCTTGCCTCGGACATGGGCGCACCGAGCCGCCTGCGCGTACCCGCGCGGGAGATGGAACCTGCGCCGGAGCGCGGCGCATCGGAAATCCCCTCCCGGACTTTCCAAACGAAATCCTACGGGCCTGTCCGGGGTATCGCGCCGCGGCTGGGAAGGTGCCCGGATGAACGCAGCCGGCGGGTCTTCTCCACCATGCGGTATGTCGAACGGTTATTGTTGTATCGACTCACCCCAGCCAGCGGTACCCAACGCACGTCGTATGATTCCTCGCTGCGGCGCAGCGGCAGGTGCTCGTCGGCCTCCACCAGAAATCGTACGTCGATATGCTCATGCGCCGGGCCACGCACACTCGCGGGAATCCGGTGAATATCCAGGTCGAAGATCCGATCGTCCAGCAACCGTATACCATCCGGCGCGAGTCCCGATTCCTCCGAGGTCTCACGCAGCGAAACGTCCAGAACATCCGCGTCGCCGTCCGCGTGTCCCCCCGGTTGAAACCACTGGCCATGCTTGCGATGGTGCACCAACAGGACCCGCGACCGATCCGCATTGACGACCCACGCGGACCCCGTCACGTGTGCCGGCCAAAAATCGCAATCAAAGCAATCCGGATGGGCCTCGATAAAATCCCGCGCGCGCGCGGCATAGGCTTCCTCCTCCAGGAACGGGCTCCGATATACGGCGAGCAGATCGAGGAGGTGCCGACGATGCATCGGTCACGTACCCGAAGGCCTCTCGATGGCGGCAACTGCGGCTGCCGCGGCCTCGTCGACGTCCGCCTCATGTCCGGACAGGGTCAGCCGGCCATAGGCCCCGACCGCCCGCACATCGATCAGCGTTATATTCGCCGCCTTCTCCGCCTGATTCGCCGCGTATACGACGTATCCTGCGGGCGCAGTCTCCAGAATGAACATGCTCTGTCCCGGAAGCATCATGGAACCACGGCGATTCTGCCGGTTGATCAGGACCGTATGGTCCGGTGTCATACCCCGTATGACCTCCTGCCAGGCAATCTCGCAACGCTGACGATCGGCAACCTCTGCCCCCAGGCGCTGCAGAATCACCCGCCCCGCCTCCTGTACGTCGCTCTGATCACGATGGTGAATCACCATCGACCCATAGGCACGTTCGACCACCTGCTGCGCGAGATTCACTCGCGTAGCCTTCAGCGCGATATCCGTAAGCCGGTGGATCGCCATGCCTGGAGAGACCTCAACCCACAAACAGGCGTCGCCGGGAACCGGCAGGAACCCCTGTGATACGGTTGCCATATACTCGGCGAGCTGCGGCTGCAGCGAGTCGATATATACATATGTGCGAAGTTGAATCATGGTTGCGCCGGGTCGGTGCTGCCGCATCTGGTGTCGCAGTCTCACGGCCGCCGGCCCCCTCCCCCCAGGGCCTGCATCCGTAGCGATGTATCATTGAAGTTACGCTACTCGGGGCAACTCGCGGGCAGGACGCGCGCCCGACGCTCAGCCACGAAACTTAACCAACCGGGTAACCTGAATGTCGGAAATAAACACTACGCCCGAATGCTCATTGTAAAACGGCGCAAGGCCTTCGAGGATCGCGGTGACCAGATCTTCCGGAACGGCTGCAACGATCATAATCAGGACATCATCTTCGTTGAACATCAGATGCCCTTCGTGAAACCCATGACTGCCCTTCCCGGAAAGATTGTTGATGATCGTATAACCCTTCACTCCCGCGCGATCCAACACATCGGTGGCGAACCCCTGGTGTTCACCACCGAGAATGATCTCCAGTTTCTTGAGGGTGCTCAGATTCAGGTTTTTCATGACGATACCGACTCCTCGGCTGATACAGGCTCTACGGAGACCCGAAACGGCCGGTGACTCCACGCGCCGTCCTCGTAGAAAGCGACGGTGTTCCGTTCCGGGTCCAGGATCAGCAGCCGGATCCAGCCGTTACGAACGAGGGTCTTTACGACCGAAACCTCCTCGACGGCGGCTACTGCGTGATCGAAAGGGGCTTCGATCACCGTGATCAGTCGCACCGGATCGTGGTACGGAAGCCCACGCTCAAGAACGGTCTGAGAGGGCAGGCCGGTGCGCAGATCGCTCAGGTTCCCGGTCATTACCCCAAAGCGGCCGGCGACATTGTGATAGACCTTGCTGCCGCTGCCAAAACGCTCGTTGTCTACGGTTGAGAAGTAATGCTCCATGTTGATCCACTGACCCACGACCAGCGGGCCGGTCAGTATCGTCGCCAGCAGCCGGCGCTTCGGATCGATCCGGTAGTCGTAAGAGTGCAGGAACGCACGGCCTTCTAGAGGGAAGGACTGCGTCAAACTACGCCGGCCGATGACGAAATACGCGTTCCCCGCCAGACCCCATTCCGGTCGCACTTGTGACCAATCCATCGCATTGCGCACCGCGTGCCGCGAAGCCTCGCCCGGACGCAGGCGCGCACCCGAATCCAGGAGAGTCGCCATGCGCTCCTGCGTACACAGTCTCGACGCGGCCAACAAGCCCTTGCGCAGCCGGTCCATATAGACCACGTGCGAGGCGGGCACCCGGTCGAGGTCGAACAACCGCAGCTGATCGGTAGTCGTATCATGGAGCGCCGGCATGAACCACGTGTCCTCGGGTATTTCCATTCCCTGCTCTCGAAGTCTGCGCCGAACCCCAGCTTTGTTCGCCATCTGAGCCAGCACCCTGGCATTGACCAGCCCTTGATTACCACCACAGGCCCCGCAGTCGAGTGCGGACTCGTAGGGGTTGTTTTCCGAAGTGCTGCCGTGCCCGACCAGAAGCACAAACCGCGAGAAGTTCCGCGTCAATCCGATCGCCTTCAGCGCCTGAGCGACGAAAACGACCTGCTCTTCGAGACTGAATCCAACCCGTGCAAGCCGCTCCATCTGCAGCTGCACCACAGACGGGTTGATCCGGTATACCGCGCGCAGCCTCTTGATGAACCCCTGTTCTGCCTCGCCGTCCAGATGCAACATAGTCGCCAACAGCGGGGCACCGTTGCAGTGCCCCATCGCAGCCTCGCGCAGCTCCCGCACCATGCCGTCGTGGATCTGCTCGGGCGCAAGGCCAAACTCCTGAGCGACGGCCTTTGCGATCACCGCGCGTTGTACCGCGCGGATGATCGAATCCGCCTGCTCACGGCCGAGCTTATCCAACAGCAGATGCGTGCGCGGTTTACGCTGATGCAGCTTCCTGCGCCAGCGATTGTAGGCCTGTGGCGCTAATGTCTTGCCCACCATATCGAACCCGAAGAGTAGGCCGATTGCCTCCACGGTAACGAAGGGACTCAATAGCGACTCTTTCAGTTCATGGAAGACCTTTTCCAATACAGTGAAGGCCCCTACCTCCCTGTCGCCACTGGTTTCCGTAACCGCCATTTCCATTACGAGGTTCTTCGGCATAAGCAGGACCGGGCACAGGTGAATCTCGTTCCCCTTGCCGAGCTCCATGAAACTTACAGGCACTCCGAAGAACCCGGCGATTCCGTAGGTCTGGTAATCGCCAGCACTCTCGAGATGGCGTCGAATGCGCTCCGATCGCGTGTCGATACAAAACAGCGCCTGCGCAAACGGCCGTTTGCCACACGCCGGAGGCGGCTCCGGCTTGATGCCCGTAAGCAGGTGATCGACGGCGCGGTGTTCCATGGCACGCAGCCAGGCCATCCCCTCCTCACGTTCGAACTCCCGCAATATGCCGATCAACCGACCGAGGTCCGCCTCCGGGAGTTGCTCTAGCGACTCCTCATCTTCGTTTAGCGCAGCGAGCGCACGCAGACGCATTGCCTGATCCTGCGCCTCACAGGTACGTTTGGCGGCGGCATAGTCTTCATAAAGGCGGTCGATCCGGGCGCGGCGCCCACCCGCCAGCACCCGTTCCATACGAGCGGCGAATTCCGGCAGGACGGTGCCGCCAAACAGCTCATGGCGCAGATACATTTCACGGCTGCGGTCCTCGATCACCCGATCCAACCCAGCCGTAGTCGTCGGAGCGCTACGTCCCTGCTCACTCAACAATGCCAACGCCAGCGCCAATCGAACGGCGAGGAAATCAACCAGATCCGCTGGGAATCGCTCCGCCCAGTAGTAGTGCTTGGCATCGGAGCGCCATCGTACAAAACCCGCCCAACCATGCAGCCGGGCCAGTTCACGCGTGAAATAGGCCGTCCATTGCTCTTCGCCGACTCCGAGTGCCTCCATGACCTGCGCGATCACCGCCTCCGGCCCTTCCTCTTCCCGGAGGATGCGGTCGATATGGAGCCCCCGCAGGTAAAGGCGCCCGCTGCGGCGCGCGATTTCCCGCCACGCGTTGAAAAACCCGCGCTCACGCCCCGGCATAGACCATACCGACTGGCCTTCGTCGAAGAAATCCAGGCAGCTCTTGATTACCAACTCGTCGACTTCGGATGCGACCTCGGTCCCGTACAGCGCATCGACCGCCTCGTAAACCGGACGCGGCCCGAGCAACTCGGCGCGCAGGTGCGCCCTCAACCAGTTCTCGTCGGGCGCCGCCCGGTCGACCGGCGCGTTCCGCAAAGCCGGCCATACGTCGGTGTCTCGGGCCAGCCCATTTCCGCGGATGACATTCTGTTCCATCCGCGTCAGCAACGACAGGATCCAGCCGGACAGGTCGATCCCGGCGATAGCTTCCTTATGCGCCAGAAATTTCCCGACCTCTGTCGCAAGCGCCTCCAGATCGACTTTCCCGAGGCGGAGATAACGTTGATATACCGGCCGGCGGAGAAAACCGCGCGCGTGAAAGATTTGCGCCCCGCGCTCCACCGCCTCCTGGAACGGATACCTTTCGAGACCGTGGAGCGGATTGTGGTGAATGAATGAACGCATCGGCCAGAAGAACGGAATCGGCTCGCCGGCCACATAGACCATGGCGCGAATCTTCAGTCTCTGACCGAGCCGCAAGCTCACGGCAGGATCCCCGGAAGCCGCAAGCCCCCAAGCACGAGGGCAAGCAATACCAGAACATAAAATCCGGCTTCGATCCTTCCCACATCGGCCGCCGCAACCTCGTCCACCGGTCCGACGATCAATCCCTGAAGAAGCCTAACGCCCGCCCAGCTCCATAGCAGCCAGGTCAGCGCAACGGACAGCGCCATCCATGGCTGCACAGGCACGGTCATGGTGATGATAGCTACCACCACGAAAAAGCCTGGGAACAACGGAACCGCGACCACCGCAAGCACGACCAGGGCAGTGATCCCGGCAAGCCGCGGAAACGCTTGCGCAATACCTCCGTACAAGCCGGCGTAGGCCGCACCGAAACGGCGCTCGAACGCGCCCGCAAGCAGTGTCAACAGGGCGAGGGGTGCGCTGAACCCCAGCGCATACCAGCGTATCGTCGTCAGGTCCACATGCCCGCGAATGGCAAGCCAAAGCAACGCCCATGCCGAGGTCGCTACATAGCCTATCCACCGATCCATCTCGCGCACCGCGATGGCCCGAAACGCGTAAAGCAAGGAGCCAAGGACTGCCACTACGGCCATTCCCGCCGGCAGGCGCGCTGCCTCGGGGGACACCAAAATGAGGCCGATCTGGGGCCACAGGATGAGTATTGCGGCCCGCAGCGGCGCACTGCGGATCTTCGAAAACGCGGCATTGAAAATCCCGCTCAACGGAAGCAACGGAATAAAAATTCCGGCGAGCCAGGGACTCAGCGTACTCACTTCAGACCCACCTCATCCATACGTTGAGCCGCATCGCGGTGGCAACCAAGCCGCGTGCCAAACGGGTATAAAGGTCGGTCAGATAGAACTCCCGGGAGCCAAGGACGTACAATGTCAGCCAGAGCCGTCCCGAGCGCCGCGCATGGCGCCGACCGTTGTTTTCCGAGTAGTAGGTAAACACCCAACCCGCAACAATCAGCACGGTGACCAGCCCGACCAAGAGATCGAACCGCACGAGATTTATGCCGGCCGCAGCGAACAGCAGCCGTCGGAAGGCCGCGTCCGGATACAGAAACAGTTCGAATGCGTGGCTTATAAGCGTATAGCCGACCACTACCACGGCGAAGGAAGAGATACTGAGCACCGCCAAGCGCCAGAAGTTCTGCGCCCGCATACGATAGGTGGCAAAGATCAGCTGCGCACCCGTCACCCATCCGAAAAACAGCAACACAATCGCACCTTGCTCCTGGAAGTAATCCTGAGATACCAGAAAGTGCGCCGCCATCAAGATGGTCACCGGCACGATGAGCGTAATCGCCGCCATCAGTATCCAGGGCTTGCGCGTTCGCGCCGGGCGTTTCTCAACTACGAAGGTATAGATCTCGTCCTTCGGGACGCCATCATCCTCCCGGGCCGTATGTATCACCCCGCCTGAGCCTAAAAATAGCGTTCCCTTGAACAGTCCGTGCGATATCAAATGGAAAATCGCCAGCGCGAACGCCCCCACCCCGCACTCCATGATCATGAAACCCATCTGTCCCATCGTCGAGTACCCAAGGGATTTCTTGATGTCGTTCTGAGTCAACATGAGGCTGGATCCGATCAGCGCCGTAACCAGTCCGACAATGAAGACGCTGGGCAACACGTCGGTCGTGTGAACGAAAACCGGTGCGAATCGATTGATCAGAAAACCGCCGGCATTGACGATACCGGCGTGCATCAGCGCGGAAACCGGGGTCGGTCCCGACATCGTATATGGGAGCCACGTATGAAGCAGGAACTGGGCGGACCGGGCGAACGCGGCGAGCGCGACCAGCGTGGCGACGACTTCCGGCAACGGCATCCCGAGAAAGCTGTGGCCCAGCGGATTCGCGCCGATCTCCGCAAATATCCTGGGCAGCGACCAAGTCCCGTAGGCGTGGTACAACAGGCCCGCCGCCAGTACCAGCGGCAGATCGCCCAACCGATAGGTGATCAGGGTCCAGGATGCATACCGATGCGCCAGATGGCTGCGGCCATCGTGACCCAACAGAAAATACAGGAGAACACCGATGAGGTGCCAGGCGGCCAGCAGCGTAATCAGGTCTCCCGCCGAGACCATGACCAGCAGTGTCCCCGTCATGAGGTCCAACAACACGAAAAATCGCGGGTAGCCCGGCTCCTCGGCCATATAGCGGACCGAATAGACGTGGACGATGAGGCTGATTCCGGAGATCACCACGCCCATCAGGGTACTCAAGGGATCGAACAGGAAGATCCCCCAGTGCCCTGCCAGAGCGAACTGGGTGGGAGCATGCCCGGTCAAGGCGAGGAACAACGCTCCGGCGGCGGCCACGAAGGTGACTGAAATGGCGCCAACGCTCAGACGCGCCGCACTCCGCCCCAGGCGCGCGCCGAGCAATTGGATCATTAGGGCGGACGCGAACGGCACGGCCGCTGCTACGACAATCAACTGTTCCATAGAACCCGCGTTGATCTGTTCTAGGTGTGATTCGGACCCGCCTCAGTCGGGCCAGACCCGGCCCCCGCTCTGGTAAGGATCGTCCGGATTGTGGGTCGTGCGGCCCGCGGCGGGCCGGGGAACGGCGCTGTCCGCCTTCCCTCCCGGCGCTTGCCGGCCATCCGGCGTAGCCGCAGCCGAGCCGGACGACGCGGCCGCGCGGCCGGTCGCCGCAGCCTTTGTCTTACGCAGCGAATCGACCAGTTTCTGTCCGGTTCTGTCGGATGTGCTCATTGTGCCGTTACCTCGCTAAGCAGGCTTTGGATCTCCGCAGCGGCTGCCGAACCGCGCCGCCCCATGTCCAGAACGCTCTTCCCTTCCAGCACGCTGGCCCTATAGACGGCCCGGCGGCAAATCGGCGTCCGGGCGGCCGGCAATGCCAGCTCGGAAAGTGCTTCACGCATGATCCGCGACAAGGTGGTGCGCGATTCAAGTTGATTGATGACCAGCATCGCCTTCAGTCGCGGGTTGACGCGTCGCGCCTGTTCGATGGCATTCTCGATGTGTACGGTCGCCCACAGATCGAGTGGAGACGGCTGCACCGGTACCAAGGCGACATCGCTGACCGCGAGCGCCGCGTGTGTCTGATGCGCATGAACCGATGGAGGACAGTCAATGACGACATGTCCGTACCGATGTGCGCTACGCGCGAAGATCGCTTCCAAGTCAGCGGCCGTATCGAGAACGGCAGGACTGCGGTCCCGACCGGCGATCGCCTGCCACTGCAATACCGAACCCTGTGGATCCGAATCGAATATGACCGTACTCGCATACCGGTCCAGCGCACTGGCCAAATTGACGGCGAGCGTGGACTTTCCGGCGCCGCCCTTACTCCCCACCAGCGCGATGACGGTCATGCCAGACCGCCTCAGTTCACCGGGTCCAGCGCCAGAAGTCCGTCGAGCTCCTCGGCGAAGCGGCGCTGGGCAGAACTCACATCCTTCGCGCCTTCCTCCGCGTGGATCGTCACGTTCACATAGTCCCGGGCGAATCCCATATCCGGATAGAACCCTTCACGCTCGGACAGCGCGGCTGCACGGTCCAGAAAATCCCGAAGCGCGGCGTAGTCCGAAAACTCATATCGCCGTTCCAGACGACGCGGGCGATCTCGTTCCTGCCAGTGCTCATGCATGACGCGCCTCCTCCGAAAATTCGTCGAAAAAGTATGTCAGGGGCCTTCCTAAACCCACGGCCTCGACCGGAATTCTCGTGTGGCCCTGCTCCACGCCGGCCGCAGAGCGTCCCGATGCGTACTAAAACGTCGCACGCGTGGGTCCTGTCGTCCTTCCCTCCGTCGACCCGACTTCCTCGAGCCACAGGTCGAGCTCGCGTCCGTGCCCGCGCTCCTCCTCCAGGAGCGTTTCGAAAAACAACCGGCCATCGTGATCACCCTGTCGCGCACAGTAACGGGTAGCGTCTTCGTACAGCCGCATCAACTCGTTTTCGAGCGCCCGGTCCTGCCGCAGCAGTTCGCTCAAGTCCCGGCCCAGACCGACCGGCCGAAGAATGGAGGCGTTCGGCGCCACCCCCAGAGCCAGCATGCGCGAGATCACCCGGTCGACATGACCCAGTTCTTCAGTCGCCTCAGTGCGCAGACGCTCCGCCGGCCGGGTCAGCCCCCAGGTCGCCGCAAGGCGTGCCTGGGTGCTGTATTGCTGGACCGCGCTGAGCTCCAGACTCAGCGCCCGACCGAGATACCCCAGTATCCGAGAATCGGAGTGCGGTGCGCTCATGACTGCGAACTCGTCAGTCGCTGCATCTCAGGGCGCTCGAATCGTGTGCCGCGACCAGTCCGTCGCCCACACGCTCGCACGCATCGGCGCCGGCACGCACGGCCGCGTTGACCGCACCGGTCTCGCCCCGCACCAACACGGTGACGTAACCACCACCTACGAATTCGCGCCCAATCAGACGCACCTCCGCGGCCTTGGTCATTGCGTCCGCCGCCTCGATGGCGGGCACCAGCCCGCGGGTCTCAATCATGCCGAGCGCAATACCATTGGTACCGTTGGCCATGGCTGGAATCTCCTGTCGGATCAATAGTGGTGTGCCGCGACCAGTCCGTCGCCCACACGCTCGCACGCATCGGCGCCGGCACGCACGGCCGCGTTGACCGCACCGGTCTCGCCCCGCACCAACACGGTAACGTAACCACCGCCCACAAACTCGCGCCCAATCAGACGCACCTCCGCGGCCTTGGTCATTGCGTCTGCCGCTTCGATGGCGGGCACCAGCCCGCGCGTCTCAATCATCCCAAGTGCAATACCGTAGCTCTCGCTTGCCATCGTCGTCTCTCCGTCGTCAGGATTAAAAAGCCAAAAACCGCCCTACCTTTCACCTAATTCCCGCAGCGCTAGCCGCTGCCCTTACCCGTATCTTTCCAGGTATCCGCTGCGCCCTCGTTGGTGCCCCAGTTATCGATGATTCCTCCGATGGTCAGATCGGTCAGGACACCGAAATCGCCCGTCGCGTAGCGCGCCGCCGAGCCACTTACCGTGAAAACCCAATTCCCCGGCCGTGCCCCTACGGGATCGACCGCCACGTGGCGCCGCCCGGCGGCGTCGCGCAACACACGCAGACTGGTCTGCTGCAACCCAGCTACCCGGCGCGTACACACGAGCGGTGCTTCCACTTCCAGGATGTCCATAATTCTTCGCCTCACTCCTGCCCCGGTTCCGGCGGCCAGTGATCGATGATGCCGACGATCGTAAAATCGCTCGGATACTCCTTGCTCCCGGCCGCTTCGCGCGCCGCTGAGCTTCCCACGCAGATCACCCAGTCGCCCGGAATGCACCCCACGGAGTCCACCGCCACGAGCAGCGCACTGCCGTCCCGCACCACCTGCAGGTGGCGGTGCTCGAGACCGGGGATCCGGTTCGTCGCAACCAGCGGGCGCTCCACCTGGCAGATCTTCATTAGCGCCCTTCTCCTTCGACGAGGCCCGGAACCGAACCGCCCAACACCTCGATGCGACCTCCCGCCGCGCAGTCGCGCACCGCCAACAATGTGTCCAGCATCCCGCGCCCAATCAGTTCCGCATAGCGCACGTCCATGGCCGCCGCCACGCGCCTGCATTGCTCCACCGCACGCTCGCGCGCACCCGGGACATGGCCCTGGTAATCGAAGCGCACTACGACCGGAATCGGCAGGCCGTGAGCAACGTTCAGATGCGAAAATATCTTTACACCCACGTCCAGATCGGGCGCCGCCTCCTCGACCGTGTCGAGGTAGGCGAAATACGTGAGATTACGAAGCTGAACCTCTTCGAACCCCTTACCCGCACCGATAAAACGTTCGGCGTGACCGATATCCGCATAGCGCCCGTCCTGATACCTGCGAACGTAATCGATCTGCGAAAGATTGTGTTCGATAAGACGTTCGATCATCCGGCGCATCCCGGAAGCGGCCATCGGTGCCGCCTCCTGCACGCGCGCCTCGATGCGTTGCCGGCCCTGCTGCGCGGTCAACGTCCGGGTGTCCTCGTAGATCTGTACCGCATCGACATAGCGTTCGAGGTCGATCGCACCGTCCGCGCCGGGGGCGTGAATGCGAACCGCATCGGTATCCGTATCCAGGCCGATCAGCAGGAGGTCGATCGAGGCGCCGCAGCAATAGGCATTCTGCACAGCCTCCTGGAAGCTCCCGAGCCGGTCCCTACCGGCCCGCGCGGCGACTTCCGCATTCGATCCGTGGGCAGCGCACCCTTCGTGCTCCGGATCGCCGGAGCTGTAGTGATATACGACCGTCTTCAAGTAGCGGGTAGGTTCATCAGCGGTGTTGGGTCTGCCCTCACGGAAACGCAGCAGCTCGGTCTCCGTCCATTTCTCCAGACTGTCCTGAACGTCGAACAAGCCACCGGCGTAGGACTTGCGTCGTACCACGCGGTACGGAAGGCGCAGAACATAGCGAATGACGTGCGCCAGGCGACCGTCTGCGCAGGGCGATACATCCAGGAGATGAAACCCGCATTCCTGCAGAAAGCCCTGAAAATCTTTGTCGTCCTGTGAACCCAGTGGATCAGAGGCGAAAAAGTCGTCGCAGAAGCGCCGATAGGTCCGGAATACGCACCAAGAGAACAGGCGCCTCATGTCGAGCTGCCCGACCCACGCGTCGGCGAGGATCTCTCCCGGAAGATCAAACCCCAATTGGTCACGGGCGACGCTCTGCGCACGCGATTCGAAATCGTGCTCGCGCTGCAAGGAGGAGATCTGTTTCAGCGCGGGAACGATGGCATCAAATGACGATTTGACCCGCCGTTCGTAGTCGAACAGCCGCGTGTTCTCCTCGGTCCGCACGAGCGGATGCGAGCCGGGGACGCGTGCCCCCGCTGGGCGCGCGGCGCCCGCTGCCCCTGGGCGGCGGCGCGGCGCCCCCGCCTGAGGCGTGGCACCCTTGGTTGTCGAATAGCGGTGGCTCAACATTGCACTTTCTCTATTCTTCCGGTACTTCCGCGTCAGCCGCGAGCCCCGCCCGAGTAGGTCACCAACGCGCCGCGGTCCGTATTGCCGCTTCCGCCGGTCACCTTGTTCCGGGGCTCCGGTAATTCGTCATTGCGCTTCTTCGGTTGGGAAACGACCGGCATCGCGCCCGTCGAACCGCCGCGTCGGGTAGGATTGCGCCGCATCGACGAAAACCCTTCAGTTCCCGTGATGCGGTCGCCGCGGTCCCAGTCGTCACCGGTGATTTTCTGCCCTGCGTCCATGCCTTCCCCGGAGATACGCGACTTCACGCGGCCCTCAACGAGTGATGCGGTTGCGGGTGCCTCCTCCGGCACGCTATGGGCACGGCCAAAGCGCGCCTCTTCGGTGCCTGTGACCTTCCCCGTCGCCATACTGAACGATCCCGTGATCTGCCCCTGCTCGTAGGCCGAGCCGGTCACCGCGCCCGGATGGTCTTCACGCTGAGCCGCGTGCGCCGGGGGAGCAACGCTGAACTGACCCCAGGGGGTCTCGCCGAGCGGCTGGGGAAAATCGGGACTACCGGGTTCGGCGGGAATAGCCGGACATGCCGCCGCATACTGATCCGCACCGACATACGGCGTGCCGCTGATGTTGTCGCAGGCACCTTTGTGCGCACCGGTAAGTTTCCCGCCAATCCCGGGTTGCAGGCCAGTCATCACGGAGCCGGGCGTCGATCGCATCTGGCGCGTACGTGCAGCGGCCGTCTGCTCCTCCTTGGGGGCACAGTAGGTGCGGTACTGCTCCGCACCCGCATAGGGCGTACCCGTGATGGCCTTGCATGTGCCAGGTTCGTCGCCGGTCACGCGGCCCGAACGGCCGGTCAAGGTGCCCGTGACGACCTCACCCTTGAGGGTCCGCGATACCCCCACTTTGCGGTCTTCCGGCCGCGGGGTGGCCGGGCAGAATTCGCCGTACTGCTCTTCGCCGATGTAGTCGTCCCCGGTGACGTTACGGCAGCTCCCCGGTTCGTCACCGGTCACGTGTTCGCTACGTCCGACGAGACTTCCGGTCACCGCACCACCGCGCAGAGTCCGGCTGACACCAACCTTCGCCGGCGCCTTTCCGTCACCCCTCTGCATGTACTGCGTTCCGGTCAGCTCCCGAGCGGCCCCCGGTTCATCCCCGGTTACGCGCGATGAACGACCTACATTGTTCCCCGTCACCACCTTGCCCTTGCGCGTCTTGGACGAAGTGATCTTCATCGGTCCGGGCGGATCCGACTTCGTCCCGCAGAAGACCTCGGACTGGTCCATCCCTAAATATTGGGAACCGGTCACGCGCTTGCAGGTACCGGGCTCGTCTCCGGTAACGCTGAGGCTGCGTCCCACTAGCACGCCGGTAACCCGGTTCCCGTGACCGGTGGGGCTCACCCCGACCTTGCGCGGCGAGCGCTCGGATTCGGTCTGACAGAACTGACGGAAGATGTCGGCCCCCATATACTCGGTGCCGGTCACATTGCGGCAGGTGCTGTACTCGTCCCCCGTCGTGCGGACACTGCGCCCGACGATCGTGCCGGTTACCGTCTGGCCGCGCGTGGTCTCGCTGGCGCCGACCTTCCAATGGGCGTCCTGTGCCGCGCCCACGGCGGCCTCCGCCTTCCGGTTCGCCCGCTTACGACCGCATGGCTCGGACTTCTTCTGTCCGGCGGCGCCGTTGTGACTGCGTTGGGCACGCAGGACCCGGGCGAGATCCCGGCTGGACAGATTCGGGTTCGCGGCCCGTGCCCGCTCCGCCTGGGAGGCCCCGCTTGCGCGCAGTCCCGCCTTTCCGCGCCCGGAGGTCGCATGACGCCGGGCCAACGCCGCGGCCCGTGCCGGGTTCATCACCGCGGTCTTCATCCCCATACGCGGTAGCGGGCGCACCGTAGCCGCCGGACCGGGCGCGACACTCGGCGCCGCGGCCACGACCGGTTCCGCCGGTGCATGCCGGGACAATGCCTCGGGCTCACGCCGCTCGCCGACGCGACCCTGCTTGCATCCACATCCGCAGCCACTTGGCGCGGGCGGCGATCCCGCGCTTTCCGACGCGGCGGGAAGGCTCGCCCCGGCTCGCGTGCGGTCGGCGTGAACGAGCCCCGCCTTTCCTTGTGTGGCCATGGCCCGGCGCCGGGCCCGGGATGCACCGCGGGCCGGCGAACCCGCCACGGCGGCGGACGGCGTCGACGCGCCGCCGCCTTCCGGCGCCGGCATTGCCGGCGCCGGCCGCTGCGGCCGCGCGGCCGCGGCGGAACCGGTTGTGCCGATACCCGCCTTGCCCTTGGCGGCAAGCGCCCGGCGCCTGGCGCGGGAGGCCGCACGTGCATTGTCTGCAGTCTGTGCCATGGTTCACCTCGTCGTGTCGATGAGTGGCGTACCCCGCCCGGTCAGCTGCGTCCTTCGAAGACGACGAACGCCAGACCCTGGGACTGCGTGTAATTGTCGTAACCAATCAGGCGGACATGATGATCCGGATAGGTCCGGTGACAGGCCTCAAGCTCGTTGATGACGTTTGCCAGACTGGACTCGCCGAAGAACGGGAGCTTCCACATCGGCCAGTAGTCGCTATCGACCTCGGCAGGGTGTTCGTGCTCGATGGCCGGCGTCCAACCTTGGGCGATGATGTAAGCAATCTGTTGATGAATTTCGTCCTGCGTCATCGGCGGAAGAAATCCGAAGGTCTCCAGGGTCTGCGCGGTCTGGTAGTCACCCATCTCAATCGTTCTTGCCATAATGATCGTCTCCTGAATTGATCGATCCGGTACCGGTTAGAGCCGTATCCTCGGCATCAGGCCAGATCCAGCTTGTCCACCGTTTCAAATTCAAACTTGATTTCTTTCCACGTCTCCATGGCAATTGCCAGTTCCGGACTCTTGGCCGCCGCTGCCGTCAGGATCTCGCGTCCCTCCTTCTCGATCTCGTGGCCTTCATTACGCGCCTTAACACAGGCCTCCAGCGCAACGCGATTGGCCGCGGCGCCTGCCGCGTTGCCCCACGGATGGCCCTGCGTTCCGCCCCCGAACTGAAGGCAGGAATCGTCGCCGAAGATCGTCACCAGCGCCGGCATGTGCCACACATGGATGCCGCCCGAAGCCACTGGGAACACACCCGGCATTGAGCCCCAATCCTGGTCGAAGAACACGCCGCGCGAGCGATCCTCCGGAACAAAGGATTCGCGCAGTTGATCGACGAAGCCCAAAGTCGACGCGCGATCGCCTTCGAGCTTGCCCACTACGGTTCCGGCATGCAGGTGGTCCCCGCCGGACAGGCGTAGGCACTTGGCGAGCACCCGGAAATGGATCCCGTGCTTGGGGTGGCGATCAATCACCGCGTGCATGGCGCGGTGGATATGCAGCAACATGCCGTTCTTACGACACCACTTTGCAAGACCGGTATTGGCCGTAAAGCCACCGGTGAGAAAGTCGTGCATGATGATTGGCATCTTCAGTTCTTTCGCGAACTCGGCACGCTCGTACATCTGCTCCGGATCGGGCGCGGTTACATTCAGATAGTGGCCCTTGCGCTCGCCGGTCTCCTGCTGCGCCTTGAGAACCGCCTCGGCGACGAACTCGAACCGATTCTGCCAGCGCATGAACGGCTGTGAATTGACGTTCTCGTCGTCCTTGGTCAGGTCAAGACCCCCGCGTAGGCACTCGTAGACCGCGCGGCCGTAGTTCTTGGCCGACAGGCCGAGCTTCGGCTTGATGGTGCACCCGAGCAGCGGTCGACCGTACTTGTTGAGTTTGTCGCGCTCAACCTGGATGCCGTTCGGAGGCCCGAGGCAGGTCTTGATGTAGGCGATGGGGAAGCGGATGTCCTCGAGACGAAGATGTTTCAGCGCCTTGAAGCCAAAGACGTTGCCGACCAGCGAGGTCAGCACGTTCACGATAGAGCCTTCCTCAAAGAGGTCGATCGGGTACGCAACGAACGCATAGAACGACTCGGAATCGCCCGGAACTTCTTCGATGCGATACGCGCGGCCCTTGTAGTACTCGAGGTCCGTCAACAGCTCTGACCACACCGTGCTCCAGGTGCCGGTGGAGGACTCGGCGGCCACGGCGGCGGCGACCTCTTCGCGCGGAACGCCCGGCTGGCCCGTGCACTTGAAACACGCCAGCAGGTCCGTATCGAGAGGCACATAGTCGGGGGTCCAGTACATCGCACGGTACTCTTTCACACCCGCTTGGTAGCTCGCGCTCATATGAGGGGTCCTCCTAGTTGCGAAATTTTCGAATTCCACCGGCAGCCTCGTGCGCGGTGGCAGGCTGCCCGAACCGTCGAAAGCTGATCCGCAGTCTGGGTGAGGCTTAAAATAAATAACAGTTTAAGTTTTCGAACATTTACTTAAATCATCATTTAATTTAAAGCCTATACCGGGCGGATACGCCCCTTCGATCGCCGGGGAATGTTCATGCATGGAGTCAGGAGGGAGTCTGGAATAAGTTTTTCGTAAATTACAGTTGAAGTTTTTTAATTGTTATTTTTAGTTTTATTAAATCTCTTTGGCCATCGGAGCGCGGCGGCCGCTCCCCCGAAGATCCGGACGACGGCTGCCCCAGTGCTGCAGTGTACGTAGCGGATGGACCAAGGACCGTTTGAATTTCTAATGCCACCCTTAAGGCATCCTTTTACGAATTTCGGACCGTATATTGATCCCGCCGGATACCGTTAAAGACAGCGGTAGCGCCTTCGCATGATGCTCGCGACATCGAAAAGCCCGACCACCCACCGCATAGCGACAGGCCCCCGATATTGCAGGGTTGCTGGCGGCGCGGGCGATCCGTCCTTGACAACTCGCTTCGTCTGGCCCAGCGTAAGCCTGTAGCGATCCCGGGTACGGCGTGCGCGTGCGCCGGGCCTATGTTCCACCTACGTGCGGCTGAACGCGGCACCCAGCCACGAGGACAAGCCGATGCTGGAAGAAGACGAGAGTTCCCTGGCCCACAAACCGCAGTTTGCGTCGGCCCCTCAACAGGCCCGCAAGGCGGCGACCGTCGAAGACTCCCTGGCCGCGGCTGTGGAACTGAAGCCTATGGTCGGAGCCGTCAGACGCTTCGCGCGCCAGCGCCGTTCAGCGATTGCGCAACGCGGCAAAATGGCGCTACCGCCGGATCAGCGATAGGCGCGCTACCGGAAGGATTGCAGCTGGCAGAAGCGGCGTAAACCACCGCGCGTCGAAATCAGGGCGTAGCGGAGAGCCCACGATAGATCGATGGAAACCAGGCCGGTACGCGTGCCTTCTCGTCTCTCCGCGACCGTCCGTCGGCGCGCCAGCGCCCCCCGGGCGCCCGCCCGCCAGTCCGGTTCACCCAGCACCGACCGGGCGTACAGAGACACCCGCTCGTTTTCACGCACCACGTACCCCTCATAAAGGCGCACGAGCGGTTGCACCGCCGCACCGTCCAAGCCGCCACCCTACCTAACAGCCACCAACCGGGGGCTCAGCTCCCGCCATGGGCCGTGGCGTTTCCTGAGTCCAGCGACGAGTGCATCGATCCAGTGTACGCTGCCATCCTTGCCGTCACGGTGCGCACGCGCCCGGCGCGGTCAAGGGCCACTCGTCCCGGCGGTAAAACTGGGACACCCACAATTTATCGCCCTCAAACTGACGCCCGACCCGAAACCAGAAGACGTATTCCGCTACACGGTCACGCGGGCCTCCCGAAACATCTGCG
>NCBI01000040.1 GCA_002255365.1 Chromatiales bacterium 21-64-14 | reverse complement strand
GCTACACCCGTGCAGCCGCGGAACTGCACCTGACCCAGCCCGCAATTTCAATGCAGATCAAACAATTAGAGGAGTCCCTAGGGCTCCCCCTGTTTGAGCAGATCGGCAAAAAGATCTACCTGACCGATGCCGGCCGGGAAATGCACCACTACAGCCGCTCGATCACCCAGGAGCTCACCGAAGCGGAGGCGGTGTTGGAGGACCTGAAAGGTCTGAAACGTGGACGCTTGTCCCTGGCGGTAGCGAGCACGGCCAACTATTTCGCCACCCGCTTGTTGGCAACCTTCTGCCAACGGTATGAGAACGTCGCCTTCACCCTCGACGTGACCAACCGCGAGCGTCTGCTCCAACACCTGGAACAGAACGATATCGATCTCGTGATCATGGGCCGCCCGCCGGATGGGTTGCGGCTGGTGGCGGAATCGTTCATGGAAAATCCCCTGGTCCTGATCGCCCCGCCTGACCACCCCTTGGTGGGACACCGGCGCATCCCGCTGGCCCGGCTGCGGCAGGAACGTTTTCTGTTGCGCGAGCGCGCATCCGGCACCCGGACCGCGATGGAACGGTTCTTCACGGAGCGCGGCGTCGCCCTCGCCAGCGGCATGGAGATGAACAGTAATGAGGCCATCAAGCAGGCCGTGCATGCCGGGCTCGGCCTGGGGATCGTCTCCCTCCACACGCTGCCGTTGGAACTGCGCGCCGGGGCGCTGGCCACACTCGACGCCGAGGGCTTCCCGATCGTACGCCATTGGTACGTGGTGTACCGCCAAGGCAAGCGCCTGTCCCCAATGGCGGAGACCTTCCGCCAGTTCGTGCTGAGCGAGGCACGCCAGCTGGTGGCCTCGGGAACCGCATGACACCGCCCCCGGAAAGCATCCCGGCCGCGGAGGATGCGGGGCCGGCGCCGATCGTCCTATAATCCCCACTTTAAGCGGGCACACGTCCGCCACAACCAGACCTAAGGAACCGACCGAATGGCCGACAATCCACGCAGCCGCGTAATTACCGAAGGCGCGCGGCGCAGCCCGAACCGCGCCATGTTGCGGGCGGTGGGCTTCGGTGACGCTGACTTCACCAAACCGATCGTCGGCATCGCCAACGCCTACAGTAACCTGACGCCGTGCAACCTCGGCATCAACGATCTGGCGAACGGGGCCGCCGAGGCCCTGCGCGGCGCCGGGGCCATGCCCCAGGTGTTCGGCACCATCACCGTTTCCGACGGCATTTCTATGGGCACCGAAGGGATGAAGTACTCGCTGGTGTCCCGGGAAGTGATCGCGGACTCCATCGAAACGGTGTGCGGCGCCCAGAGCATGGACGGGGTACTGGCCTTCGGTGGGTGTGACAAGAACATGCCAGGCGCGATGATGGCCATTGCGCGGCTCAACATCCCGGCGATCTTCGTCTACGGCGGCACCATCAAGCCCGGGCGCCACGACGGCCGCGATCTCACCATCGTCAGTGTTTTCGAGGCGGTGGGCCAGTTCGCCGCCCACAAGATTGACGCGCAGGAATTGGCGGCGGTGGAACGCAGCGCATGCCCCGGGGCCGGGGCATGCGGCGGCATGTACACCGCAAACACCATGTCGAGCGCCTTCGAGGCCATGGGCATGAGCCTGCCCTACTCCTCCACCATGGCCGCCGAGGATCACGAGAAGGCGGAGAGCGCCGTGCGTTCCGCGCAGGTGCTGGTCGAGGCGATCCGCCGCCAGATCCTGCCGCGCCAGATCCTGACGAAGGCGGCGTTCGAGAACGCCATCGCCGTGGTCATGGCGCTCGGCGGCTCCACCAACGCGGTGCTGCATCTGCCCGCCATCGCCCACGCAGCCGGGGTAGAACTGACTCTCGATGACTTCGAGCGCATCCGCACGCGGGTGCCGGTCCTGGCTGATCTCAAGCCCTCCGGGCGTTTTGTCACCGTGGACCTGCACCAGGCCGGCGGCGTGCCCCAAGTCATGAAGATGCTGCTCGACCACGGGGTGCTGCACGGGGACTGCCGCACCATCGGTGGACCGACCATCGCCGAAGTACTGAAGGACGTGCCGCCCGAGCCGCCCGCCGGACAGGAAGTGATCCGCCCCTGGGATCGGCCGATGTACCCGCAAGGTCACCTGGTGATATTGCGCGGCAACCTGGCCACTGAAGGCGCAGTGGCCAAGGTCACCGGGGTGAAGAGCCCCAGCATGAGCGGCCCGGCGCGGGTATTCGAATCGGAGGAGGAATGCCTGGAGGCGATCCTCGCGAACCGCGTGCGCCCGGGCGACGTGCTGGTGATCCGCCACGAGGGCCCCAAGGGCGGCCCCGGCATGCGCGAGATGCTGGCACCGACCTCGGCGCTGATCGGCGCGGGTCTGGGCGACAGCGTGGGACTCATCACCGACGGGCGCTTCTCCGGCGGCACCTTCGGCATGGTCGTAGGCCATGTAGCGCCCGAGGCGGCGGTGGGCGGCGCCATCGCGCTGGTGCGCGACGGCGACACCATCACCATCGACGCCCATCGGCACCTGTTGCAACTCGAGGTGCCCGAGGCAGAACTGGCGCGCCGGCGCGCCGCATGGCGTGCGCCGGCACCGCGCTATACCCGGGGCGTGCTGGCCAAATACGCGCGGCTGGTCTCCACCGCGGCACGCGGCGCGGTCACCGACCTGGATCTCTTCTGACCCGGGAATCTGCGTTTCCACCGGGGGCCGCGCAGCGCGGCCTTCGTGCTACGACCCGCAAGGGGTGAGTACCATGGCTCAAACCAACGTCGACCCCGTCCCGCGCGCCGAACCGGTCCGCGCACAACGCGCCACCGAGCTCATCGAGGCGGGGCGGCAATTCTATGCGCGGGGCTGGCTGCCCGCCACCAGCGGCAACCTGTCGGCGCGCATCAGCACGGACCGTATCGCGATCACGGTCTCTGGTACCCATAAGGGCGATCTCGACGCGGAAGGGATCATGGTAGTGGACCTGGATGGGGAAGCGGTGGGCAGCACGGCGCGACCCTCCGCCGAGACCGCGCTGCACACGGCGCTCTATCGCCGTGATCCGGCCATCGGTGCCGTGCTCCACATCCATTCCCTCAACGCCACGGTGCTGTCGCGGGTGTTTGGAGACGCGCTGCCGTTGCGGGACTATGAGATCCTCAAGGCGTTTGCGGGCGTTGATACCCACGCGACTGAACTCAAGGTGCCGATCTTCCCCAACGATCAGGACATCCCGCGGCTCGCCCGGCGCATCGAGGAACACATGACGGCCAGCGGTCCGCTCCACGGCTACCTGATCGCAGGGCATGGACTCTACGCGTGGGGTCGCTCGGTGGCGGAGGCGCGGCGTCACGTGGAAGCCCTGGAATTCCTGTTCGACTGCGAAATGAACCTGTACCGGATGGGACGAATATGAGCACACTGCGTATCTACGAAGAGTCCGGCGGCCCGCCGCGGTCGGAGTACACCGACTTCGCCTCCATTGCCTCAGCCCTGAAACACATAGGCGTGCAGTTCGAACGCTGGGAGGCGGCCCATGCGCTGGAGCCCGACGCGTCTCAGGAGACCGTCATTGCGGCCTACCAGGCCTCGGTGGACCGCCTCATGGACGACTACGGCTTCCAGTCCGTGGACGTCGTGAGCCTGACCCCGGACCACCCGAAACGCCAGGCGCTGCGGGACCAGTTCCTCCAAGAGCATATCCACGATGACTTCGAGGTGCGTTTCTTCGTGGACGGTAGCGGGCTGTTCTATATACGCGCCGGCGGCAAGGTCTACGCGACGCTGTGCGAGCGGGGCGACCTGATCAGCGTACCCGCCAACACCACTCACTGGTTCGACATGGGGGAACGGCCCCGGTTCAAGTGCATCCGCCTGTTCACGACGACGGACGGCTGGGTCGCTAAGTTCACCGGCGACCCGATCGCCGAGCGCTTTCCCAGGATGGATGAGTAGGCGTTGATCCGCGCCGTCGTCACCGATATCGAGGGCACCACCTCCTCCCTGTCGTTCGTACACCGCGTCCTGTTCCCCTACGCGCGCACCCGCCTGGCGGAATTCGTCGCCGCCCACCGGGACGATCCGCCGGTGCGCGCGGCGCTGGACGAGGCGCGGGAATTGCTCGGAGGAAAACCCGGCGACCCGGAAGTCGTGCAGGCAATGCTTCAGTGGATCGACCAGGACCGCAAGTTGGGCCCGCTGAAGACCATCCAGGGCATGATCTGGGAGGACGGCTACCGGCGCGGTGACTTTACCGGCCATGTATACGAGGACGCGGTCCGTCACCTGCGGCGCTGGAAGGCGCAGGGCCTGGATCTCTACATCTTCTCCTCCGGTTCGGTCCAGGCTCAGCAACTCCTGTTCCGCCACACGCCCTACGGAGACCTGACGCCTTTGTTCTCCGGGTACTTCGATACCCGCACCGGCCCCAAGCGCGAGGCCGCCGCCTATCGGGCCATCGCCGCGGCTATCGGCCACTCGGCGGGTCAAACCCTGTTTCTGTCCGACGTGTCGGAAGAGTTGGACGCCGCGCGGGAGGCGGGCATGGCGACCGTGTGGCTGGTGCGCGGCCACGAACCAGACCCGCTGGCGACTCATCCCCAGGCCGCCGACTTCGACGCTGTGGAAGCGTAGCGCCGGTCCGACCGCTTCGCGGCCACCCGACTACAGGCGCGTCACCTCGCGGACACCAGACCCCGCAGAGGGACGGCGTCATTAGAGTCCACCCTGCCGTGGCACGCGCCTCCGACCGGCGCTCCGGATTCGGTGCCATCATCTTAGCCCGCGGTTTATAAGCAAAATTCGTATCCACTGGCGCGCCGGCCACGGCACCCCATGACTCGGTACCCGGGTGTAAGGTTTAGATTCAATCCGGACGTAAAGGAACGGGGTGACTCCGCAGAAGCCGTACCGTCGAACGCCGCGGGAATCACCCTATAGACAACCGAATGTTCGATAGGAGCAGCCGAAATGCACAGACTGAAACGCACGGGTCTGGCCGTTCTCCTGATCGCCGGTATCGGGTCCATGCCGCTGTTGTTCGCAGCCGGTATGCCGTCCAGCGGCTCGGCGACGGACAACATGCCCATGATGAACGCCAGCGGAACTTCCACGGCGGGAAGGATGGCCGGGACCTCCGGACCACAGCGGGCCATGACCGGCCGCATGATGGGTAACGGCATGATGTCGATGATGCCGCAGATGAACCGGATGATGGCGACCGGAAACCAGATGATGCAGCGGATGGTCGCCTATATGCCACCGGCCCAAGCCGGTGCGCCCACGACCGCGGCGGCACACGCAAAATAGCGTCCTACAGTGGAATTGACGCCGGTCCGCGCCAGCCCACACCCTAGGAGTCTGTCGGACTTAGGCGATCGTAGCGAGCAAGGTGGGAGAACGAAGACCGTTTTTCGATCGTTTGAGGAGAATAGCCATCGCTATTGGACGAAACGGATCGGAAAAATGGACCGCTCTCCCACCAGCGCAGTAGATCAGTCCTAAGTCCGACAGACGCCTAGTCGCCGGCGCGGACTCCACCTCCACACATCGGGAGCAAAGGCCATGGGTTCGGGAATGATGTCTGGGAACATGATGTCGGGTGGTATGACGTTCATGGTATTGGGATGGGCCCTGGGCCTGTTCGTCCTCGTGCTTGCCGCCGCGGCCCTGGTCAAATACCTGTTCAGGAAGCCATGAGGAACGACCGATGAAGCACGACCTCTCCCGCCGCGCTTGGCTGAAAGCCGCCGGGCTACTGCTGGTGGCGGGCGGCGCCGGACGCGTCGCGCTCGCCGCGAGCCCCGTTGCGCCCACCCCTCCGAAGGCCAGCCAGAAATCGGTACACTACCGGCTGATCATGGGACCGAACCAAGGGCATCATTGCATGGATTGCCGCTATTTTCGCATGAACAACGGCGCCCAAATGATGAAAGGCGGTTGTATGGGCGCTGGTTCCTGCCAAGTCGTGGCCGGGAAAATCAGTCCTATGGGTTACTGTAGTCTGTATACCCCTACGGCCTGACTTGCATGCGTCCGTCGCCCGTTGCGCCGAATCCCACGGTCCGGTAAAGTCGCGATATGCGTAGTCCCGTGTGGAATCGAGGCTGGCTTCGGCTGTTACCGGCGTGTGTAGCGCTGCTGAGCGCTATGCTGATGCCGTTTCAGGTCACGGCCTGTCAATACAACGGTATCGTCTCACCCGGCGCCAACTGCGCACGCGCCTGGGCGGGCCATCCTGGCTGCGGTAGCGCACGCGGACATCTCTGTAAGATGAAAATGGGTTCATCGGCGTCGTACGTACAGCCCGCCGCCGCAACCGTCGCCACGCCCCTGTGGCAACTACACCCCGCACCACTCCCCCCGGCGCCGCTCGCCATCACCGGACCAGGGCTACTGAAAGCAGCCCAGTTGTTCACACCACCCGCCTTGGCAGGTCCGTCCGGGCTGCCCGGCACCCTGACCTACCTACACACTTCCCGCCTGAGAATCTAGGCACTACACACCCCGAGTCCGTAACGGGCGCGCTGCTTGCGTGGTGCGCCGCCGATGTCTGCCGTTCGGAGATGTGTGTGATGCGTAAATTCCAGCACCGCGGGTCGTTCCTCGTGGCGGTCATCATCCTAGGTGCCGGCGGTCCTGTCACGGCCGCACCGTCGCGACCCAGCCCGGCGCCGGCCAAGCAACACCAACTGACCCCGGATCAACTCGTCCAGGTCGTACTGGCGCGGAATCCGGGCATCGGCGCAATGGAGTCCGCCGTAGCGGCCGCAACCGCACGGATCCGCCGTGCCGGGGCGTACGACGATCCGATGATCAGCTACGCCGCGGCCCCAAATACCGCCGGCACCCCCGGTCGGGGGCTCAACCAGATCGTGCAAGTCAGTCAGACGTTTCCCTGGCCAGGGACCCTTTCCCTGCGCAGCCGCGCCGCGAGTGCCGACGCGCGATCGACGGAACATCAGCTCGCCGATCTACGGCTGCGACTCGCGGCCCAGGCGCGTGCCGCCTATGCCCAGTGGTATTACGTCCACCAGGCACTCGCCATCAACACACATGAACAGATCCTCCTCGCACGTTTGAAGGACGTCGCAGAGACGGCGTATTCCGCCGGTTTGGCGCCGGAGCAGGACGTGCTCCAAGCGGAGGTGGAACGGACCCAGCTGCAGAACCAAGCCCTGGAACTCGACCGCCGGCGCCAGACCGTGGGCGCAGCGATCAACGGACTCATGGATCAAGACCCGGATGCACCGCTTCCACCCCCCGGAACGCCACCGCAGCACAAGCTGCCTGCGCTGGAGACCCTGCGATCCGCCGCCCTCGCCCGATATCCGCGGCTCAAGAGCCTAGAGGCCCGGATACACGCCGACCAGGACCGGCTACAGCTTGCGCACAAGGGATATTATCCGAACTTCAAGGTGTCCACCGGCTACAACAGCCTGTGGAGCAATCCCGATCAGCGCTTTCTCGTGGGCCTGTCGATCAACCTCCCGTTCGGGGCCAATCACAGCGGCCAACTGGACGAGGCCAATGCCCACCTGCGCGAGACCCAGGACAACCTGAGGGACGCACGGATCCGGCTCGTTACGGATCTGGACCAAGCCTATGCCGGTGCCCGCCAGGACGTTCGTACCGTAGGCCTCTATACCGCGCGGCTGATCCCGCTCTCGCGTCAGAACCTGCGCGCCGCGGAAGCCGACTACCGCAGCGGCCACGGCGATTTTCTGAAGCTGATCACGGCCGAACAACAATACCTGATGGCACGCCTCGAACTGGCGCGGGCACGCGCCGATCTGTACACACAGCTCGCTTCCATCGACTACCAAACCGCGGGCGCGATCTTCGCCCGTCGATCATCGTCTTCCCTCGAGGGGCCTGCGCCATGAAGATCCGTACACTCGCAACGACGGTTGTCGCCATGCTGCTGGTCAGCGCGGTCGGCGTGACCGGCTACCTCATCGGGCGCCACGGCGCCACGCCCCAGGGTGATTCCGGAAAGAACGCAGGGCGCAAGGTGCTGTATTGGGTCGCGCCTATGGACCCCACCTACCGCCGCGACAAACCGGGGAAATCGCCCATGGGTATGGACTTGACCCCGGTATACGCGAATAGCGGCGGTACAAAGAATTCCAGCGATGTCACCATATCACCGTACGTGGTCGATGACCTCGGGGTGCGCACCGCGGAGGTAAAACAGGGCACGCTGGCTCACCGTATCGAGACCGTCGGCTATGTCGCCTACAACGAAGACACCGTGCGCAGCCTACATACCCGCGCCAACGGCTGGATCGAACGGCTCGCGGTCAAGAGCGTGGGCGACCGCGTAAACGCGGGACAACTCCTGTACGAATTGTTCTCGCCGAAGCTAGCGACCGCGGAACGTGAATACCTGACGGCATTAGCGAGCGGCAGCCGCAGCCTCGCCGCCGCATCCAGTGCGCGCCTGGCGGCCCTCGGATTCACCGATGCGCAGATTCGGCATCTGCGCAAGACCCGAAAGATCGAGAACCGCGTCTCGCGGCGGGCACTAAACGCCGGCGTCGTGACGGATCTCGGCGTGCGTGAGGGCGCCTATGTGACCCCCGCGACCCAGATCATGCGGCTCGCGGATCTGAGCTCCGTGTGGGTACTCGCCGAGGTTGACGAGCGCTACGCGCGCCTGCTCGCGAAGGGCGACCGCGCCATCGCCCGGATCGACGCCTTCCCCGGAAAGCATTGGGAAGGCACTGTGGACTACGTCTACCCTGACATCAATCCGGTCACCCGCACCCTCACGGTTCGGGTGCGTTTCCCCAACCCGGACGAGCGTCTGCAGCCGAACATGTTCGCGCAGGTGGTGATCCTCGCGCGGCCCACACCGAACGCCGTCTATATCCCGTCGTTGGCACTGATCCGAACCGGCTTCAGTCAGCGGGTGGTCGTGGCGCTGGGCAACGGACGCTTCGATGTCTGCCCGGTACAGGCCGGGTTCGACTCCGGCGATCGTGTTCAGATATTGCGCGGGCTGGAACCGGGACAACGCGTCGTCGTGTCGTCCCAGTTCCTGATCGACTCCGAGGCCAACCTCGATGCTGCGGCGCTGCGCCTAGGCTCAACCAAGGCGGGATGCAAAGCGCCGCCTGCCGCCGGCGCGCCAGCGGCAGGCACGAAACCGCTGCGCCCGGCGTCGACGCCGGATAATGGGGGGCGGCCATGATCGCCGCCCTGATCCGCTGGTCGCTCCGAAACCGGGCCCTGGTGCTGCTGGCGATCGCCTTTATCGTCATCGGCGGTGTGTACACGATACAACACACGCCGGTGGACGCGATCCCCGATCTCTCCGATGTCCAGGTCATTATCAAGACGCCATATCCGGGGCAGGCGCCGCAAGTGGTGCAGGACCAAGTCACCTATCCGCTGGAGACCGCGATGCTGGCGGTACCCAACGCGGTGACGGTGCGCGGCTATTCCTTCTTCGGGGACTCCTATGTCTACGTCATCTTCAAGGACGGAACGGATCTGTATTGGGCCCGTTCGCGGGTCCTCGAATACCTCAGCCAGGTTGCGGCGAATCTCCCGGCCGATGCCCATCCGAGCCTGGGACCCGACGCGACCGGGGTCGGCTGGGTCTATGAATACGCCCTGGTAGACCGCTCCGGACGGCACGATCTCTCCCAGCTGACCAGCATTCAGAACTGGTTCCTGAAGTACGAGCTGCAAACCGTCCCCGGCGTCGCGCAAGTCGCGACGATCGGCGGCATGGTAAAGCAGTATCAGGTCGTTGTGGACCCGAACAAACTGCGCGCCTATGGCATTACACTCACACAGATCAGAACCGCCATCCGCAATGCCAACCACGAGACCGGGGGCGCCGTGGTGGAACTCGCCGAAGCGGAGTACATGGTACGCGCCACGGGATACATCAAGAGCATAAAGGACCTATTGGAAGTTCCGCTGAAAGTCGGCCCCAACGGCATTCCCGTCCAGCTCAAGGACGTCGCACAGGTTCGGTACGGCCCGCAGATCCGACGCGGCATCGCGGAGCTCGACGGACAAGGAGAGGTCGTCGGCGGCGTGGTTGTGATGCGCTACGGCGAGAATGCCCTCAAGACCATCCAGGGAGTCAAAGCGAAACTGGCCTCATTGAAAGGCAGCCTTCCACCAGGCGTGGAGATTGTTCCGACCTACGACCGATCCGGCCTGATTCACAACGCAATTAAAAACCTGGGTGAAAAACTGTTCGAGGAGTTCCTCATTGTCGCACTGGTCTGCGTAGTATTTTTGTTCCACTTCCGCTCCTCTTTGGTCGCGATCGTAAGTCTCCCGGTAGGGATACTCGTTGCATTCATCGTGATGCGCATACAGGGCTTGAACGCGAACATCATGTCGCTGGGCGGGATCGCAATCGCGATCGGCGCCATGGTCGACGGCGCGATCGTCATGATCGAAAACCTGCATAAGCACATGGAACGGAAAGAATCCGCCAATCTTGGCCACTGGCGGTTGGTCGCCAACGCCACAACCGAGGTCGGTCCTCCGCTGTTCTTTTCCCTGCTGATCATCACGCTGAGCGTCGCCCCGGTGCTCAGTCTCGAGGGTCAGGCGGGACGCATGTTTTCCCCGCTCGCCTACACCTGGATCTACGCAATGGCGGCCGCCGCGGGTCTGGCCGTAACGTTGATTCCCATCCTGATGGGCTACTTGATACGCGGTGGCGTGCGTCCCGAGCATGCGAATCCCGTCAACCGGCTTTTGACGGCGATGTACCGGCCCGTCATCGACCGCGTGGTCCAGCATCCCTGGCCTATCCTGGTCGCCGGAATCGTCGTCGTACTCGGAGGACTCTGGCCGGCATTACATATCGGGTCCGAGTTCATGCCCTCGTTGGACGAGGGCGACTGGATGTACATGCCCTCGGCACGCCCGGGGATCTCCGCCGGCAAAGCGGCACAGGTCCTGCAACAGACCGACAAGCTGATCATGACCGTCCCGGAAGTGGAAAGCGCATTTGGGAAGATCGGGCGCGCACAGACCGCCACCGACCCTGCGCCGCTATCGATGGTGGAGACCATCATTCAGTTCAAACCAAAATCGCTGTGGCCGCCTGGTGTCACCAAGGAGGATGTGCGGCGCGAACTGGAGCAGCGCGTGCAACTGCCCGGCCTCACCAACGCATGGGTGATGCCGATCAAGACGCGCATCGACATGCTCTCCACCGGCATCAAAACTCCCGTCGGCATCAAGGTTGGCGGACCGGACCTGGGCGAGATCCAGAAGATCGGAGCGCGGCTCGAGCAGATTCTTCCGGCCGTGCGCGGCACCACGTCCGTATACTCCGAACGGGTTGCCGGAGGAAGGTACATCGACATCGATATCAACCGCGACGCCGCGGCCCGTCTAGACCTCAACATCAGCGATGTCCAGGCGGTGGTACGCACGGCCATCGGCGGGATGAATGTCACGGAGACGGTAGAGGGTCTGGAGCGCTACCCGGTCAACATCCGCTATCCGCGCGACTGGCGCGATTCCCTGGCACGGCTGCGTCAACTCCCGATAGTTACCCCCGGGGGCGCACATGTCACCCTGGGCGATGTAGCGGAGATCAAGATCGCGGACGGCCCTCCGATGATCAAGAGCGAGGGCGGGCAGCTGACAGGTTGGACTTACATCGACATCGCCGGCCGCGATGTCGGATCCTACGTCGCGGCTGCCAAGAAACTGGTTGCAGCGAAGCTAAAACTGCCGCCCGGATATTCTCTGACTTGGTCGGGGCAATATGAGTATATGCAACGCGCTAAGGAAAACCTGAAGTTGGTGGTACCGTTGACGATTGCACTGATCGGATTGCTGCTCTATCTCGCGTTCCGAAGCCTTCCACAGGCGCTCATCATCATGGGAACCTTGCCAATGGCACTCGCAGGAAGTTTCTGGCTGCTATATTTCCTCGGCTACAATATGTCGGTTGCAGTCGCCGTCGGCTTTATCGCGCTTGCCGGCGTGACGGCGGAAATCGGGGTCGTCATGGTCGTCTATTTAAACCAGTCTGTGGGCGTCTACAGGGAGCAGTGCACGGCGAATGGGGCCCAGATCAGCCTCGATGGCATGCGCGCCGCGGTGCGGGACGGCGCGCTGTTACGCCTGCGGCCCATCTCGATGACCGCCACGGCGGTCATCGCCGGGCTCCTTCCGGTGATGTTCGGAGGTGGAACCGGCTCGGAGGTAATGCGCCGGATCGCAGCGCCCATGGTCGGCGGAATGGTGAGTGCGCTCATCCTCACAATGCTGGTGCTGCCGGCGGTATATTTGCTGTGGGAGTGGCGGCACGCCAAACGCGGTACGGGCCAGAGGACCCATAACGATGATTTGGACTAAGTGGATCCTTGGAGGATACGCGGAAAATTTCGATGGCCCAGGGCCTACGACCTATAGCGCGCTTGACCAGGGTCAATTTCAAACCGCGGCCCGCGGGCTACCTTTTCGCATGTAGGAGGTCCGCGGGCCCTTTATGAATGGAGCATGCCATCCCGTGATCGGCAGACTGCGTCGGCGTCGGCATTCCCTGGGGCGTATTCTGCTCGCGCTGCTGGCCCTGACGTGGGGTAGCGCGGCCCTGGCGACTTGCGCTGCAGGGCCAGGCCTGCCTGGCGCCGGCGCAACCCTCCAGGTTGCCCCGCTGGGCGGCGACCGGTATTTGATGGCTCACTGTGCCTCCGGCGCCAATAGCCATGCGCGGCCTTGTACGCATGGGTGTCCCGGCCTTTCGTGCGTGGCCGCGAACGTGATACCTGTTTTCGTTGCGGCAGCGACGACGGCGCCGGCCTGGCACCCGTCCTTCGTGTTGCAAGTATCCGCACTACCTGCCTACCAAGCCTCACCCCGGACCATCGCCCATCCCAGTAGCGCGGATTTCCCGCCGCTCAAGCCCGCCCCCCGTCTGAGCTTCTGCACCCTGCTGCTCTGATCTTCCTGCTGCGGAAAGACCCATCCGGCTTTCTTCTGTAGGAGATTGATCATGTCCCGTTGGTTATTGGCCCTCGCTGGGCCCTTGCTCGTCGCGCTTGCGCCGGCCACACCCGCAGCGCGGCCGTCAGCGGTTTCGGACCCCACCGTCCTGAGCGTGGAGGCGGCGGTACAAACGGCCTTGTCCCAAAATCCCGCCTTGGCCGGGATGCGCTCGCGCGCCCAGGCGCTGGCACAGGTACCCTCCCAGGCCGGGTCGCTGCCGGACCCACGCATCAGCTTCAATGCCCTCAGCCTGCCCACGGACACCTTCGCCACCGGCCAGGAGCCGATGACGCAACTGCAGGTGGGGGTCAGTCAGGCGCTCCCGTTTCCGGGCAAGCGGGGACTGCGCGCCGAGGCCGCGCGGTTCCAGGCCCAGGCCGCGGATCAAGACGTGGACGAGACCCGTCTGCGGCTGATCCGTGCGGTGCGTGCATCGTGGTGGCGCATGTTCTACCTGGACCGCGCCCTGGACACGGTGGCCGCGAACCAGGACCTGCTGCGCCAACTGGTGAAAGTGGCCGCAACTAAATACCGGGTCGGCCGCGGCCTGCAACAGGACGTGCTCCTGGCCCAGTTGGAATTGTCCCGCCTGCTGGATCAGGCCTTGAAACTCAAGGCGCAGCGCCGCACCGAAGCCGCACGCCTCGATGCCCTCCTCAACCGGCCGACGGACCTCCCGGTCCGGCTCCCGCGCCAGGTCCCACTCGCGCTGCCCCGATTGCCATCCGCGGCGACGCTGCTTGCAATGGCGGATCGCGACCGGCCCCTGCTACGTGCCCAGGCCCGGCTCATAGGGGCCGCCGAATCCCGGGTCGCGTTGGCCGAGAAGGGCTATCTCCCGGATTTCAGCGTCGGCGCCGCCTACGGTTTTCGCAGCGGCCGCAATTCCGACGGCTCCCAGCGCCCCGACTTCGCGAGCTTCATGTTCAGCATGAGCCTCCCCCTGTATGCCGGAAGCAAGCAGTCCCGGGAGGTCGACCAACGCACCAGCGAGTTGATCACCGCGCAGGACACCTTGCAGGATCGCCGCCAGCAGATACACGCCGAGGTCATCTCGGCGCTTGCGGATTACCAGCAGGCACGCGATGCGTTCACCTTGTTCCGCACCGGGATCCTGCCCCAGGCGCGCCAGACCGTGGACGCCATGCTCGCGGGTTACCAGGTGAACAAGGTCGACTTTCTGAACCTGGTCCGCGCCCAAACCACCCTGTACGACTATGAGACCCGCTACTGGAAGAGCCTCGCCGAGGCACGCCAGTCCCTGGCCCGACTCACCGCCGCCGTCGGCAAGGAGCAACTGCCATGAGTAGATCCACGCTGTTTGCCGCCACGTTGGCCCTGGCCGTCGGCGCCGGCGGCGGTTACTGGCTTGCCACGCGTCACACGGCACCGCACACCGGCGGGGATGCGCCGGGGGCCCCGGCGCCGGCCGCGACGGGCCAGACGCCCAAGGTCCTGTACTACCGCAACCCGATGAATCCGGCGGTGACCTCCCGGGTCCCGACCAAGGATTCCATGGGCATGGACTATATCCCGGCCTACCAGGACCGGGGCGCCGGAGCGACTGCCGCCGCGCCGGGTACCGTCACGATCGATCCGGTCATGGTCCAAGACATGGGGGTGCGCACCGCACGCGCCGAACGCCGCTCCCTCTCCCGGGTCATCCGCACCGTCGGGCAGGTGGCGGTGGACGAGCGGCGCGTGGTGCGGGTACACCCGAAGTCGGAAGGCTGGGTGCGCCAAGTCACGGTAGCTACCACCGGACAGCCGGTGCGGCGCGGTCAGGTGCTGCTGCGGCTCTATGCCCCGCAGATCGTCTCCACGGAACAGGAGTACCTGTTGGCCTTACGCCAGAACGCGCGGTTGGGTGCGAGCCCTTACCCGGACATCCGCAGCGGCGCACGGGAATTGGTGCGCAGCGCGCGGCAACGGCTCGCACTGCTGGATGTGCCCGCGGCGGAGATCCGCGCGCTGGTGCGCCGCGGCAGCGTGCTGGACTCCGTACCCCTGGACGCGCCCGCGGGCGGGATCGCGCTACGTGTCGGCGTACGGGAAGGACAGTACGTCACCCCCCGCACCGAGCTCTATCAGATCGCGGATCTGTCCCGGATATGGGTATATGCCAACCTCTACGACTATGAGCTGCCCTGGGTGCAGGTGGGCGACCCGGCAAAACTCACCCTGGCCGCGCTCCCGGGCGTCACCCTGAAGGGCCGGATCACCTACCTCTACCCCTATGCCGACAATCCGACCCGCACGGTCCGCGCACGCATGGAATTCGAGAACCCGGATCTGGCGCTGCGTCCGGACCTCTACGCGGACGTGCGGATCCATGCCAGCCGGCAGGTAGACGCCGTGGTGATCCCATCCGCTGCGGTACTCAACACCGGAACCCGCAAGCTCGTGTTCGTGCAACGCGCGCCGGGCCGCTTCGAACCCCGCGACGTGGTCACCGGTGTGTCCAGCGACGGGCGGGTCCAGATCCTGAAGGGGATCGCCGCGGGGGAAACCGTCGTGACCTCCGGACAGTTCCTGATCGACTCGGAGTCCAATCTGCGTGAGGCGGCCGCCAACCTCATGAAGCCCGCGCAAACCGGGACCGGGGGCGAATCTGCCAGGACCGGGACGACACCGGCGCAGACACCCGCTGAGGCACAGCCATGATACAGGCCATCATCGACGCATCCCTGCGCAACAAATTCCTGGTGGGACTCGCCACCGTGCTGCTCGTGGCAGCGGGCCTCTGGGCGGTCAAGACCATCCACCTCGACGCCATTCCCGATTTGTCTGACGTCCAGGTCATCGTGTTCACCCGCTACCCCGGGCAGGCACCCCAGGTAGTGGAGGATCAGGTGACCTACCCGCTGACCACGGCCATGTTGACGGTCCCTCATGCCACCGTGGTCCGGGGCTACTCGTTCTTCGGGTTGTCCTTCGTTTACGTACTTTTCAAGGACGGCACCGACCTGTACTGGGCACGCTCGCGCGTGCTCGAAGCCCTCAACTTCGTGCGCAACCGCCTGCCCGCCAGTGTAAACCCGAGCCTGGGCCCCGACGCCACCGGGGTGGGCTGGATCTATGAGTACGCCTTGGTGGACCACAGCGGAAAACACGACCTCGCACAATTGCGTTCCTTGCAGGACTGGTATCTGCGCTATCAGCTCCAGACCGTTCCCGGAGTCTCCGAGGTCGCCTCCGTGGGCGGCTACGTCAAACAATATCAAGTGGAGGTGAATCCAAACGCCCTCGCCGCCTACGGAATCCCATTGTCCAAGGTAAAGCGCGCGATCCAGCGTTCCAATAACGACGTCGGCGGCCGCCTGGTCGAAATGGCGGAGACCGAATACATGGTGCGAGGTCTCGGGTATATCCACTCCCTGAAGGACCTCCGCGAGATCCCGGTGGGCGTAAACCCGAAGACCGGTGTGCCCATATTGCTGCGTGATGTGGCCCAGGTGCATCTGGGCCCAGAGCTGCGTCGCGGCGTCGCGGAACTCAACGGCCAGGGCGAGGTGGCCGGTGGCGTGGTGATCATGCGCTATGGCGAGAATGCGCTGGCCACCATCAAGCTGGTCCGCAAAAAGCTGGCGGAACTCCAAAAGGGCCTGCCGGCGGGCGTCACGATCGTCCCGGTCTATGACCGCGGAAATCTGATCGAACGCGCGGTGGACAATCTGCATGAGAAACTGATCGAGGAGTTCATCGTGGTCAGCCTCGTATGCATGCTGTTCCTGCTGCACGCACGTTCCGCCCTGGTGGCAATCCTGACGCTCCCCATGAGCGTGTTGATGGCGTTTCTGGTCATGCGCTGGCAGGGCATCACCGCCAATATCATGTCGCTGGGGGGTATCGCCATCGCCATTGGCGCCGTGGTGGATGCGGCCATCGTCATGATCGAGAACACCCACAAGCGGCTCGAACAGGCCGCCCATTGGAAAAAGGATGCCCTGAATCTCAACGAACGTTGGAACGTCGTGGGCGAATCCTGCCGCGAGGTAGGGCCGGCGCTGTTCTATTCGCTGCTCATCATCACGGTCTCGTTCCTCCCGATCTTCACCCTGCAAGCCCAGGAGGGGCGCCTGTTCAGCCCGCTGGCCTTCACCAAGACCTACTCCATGGCGGCCGCGGCGATCCTCGCCATCACCCTGGTCCCCGTATTGCTCGGTTACTTCGTGCGCGGACGCATCCTTCCGGAGGGACGCAATCCGTTGAACCGGGCACTGCACACACTGTATACGCCCGCCTTGCGCACCACTTTGCGTTGGCCCACGTTCACGCTGCTGGGCGCGGCGGTGCTGCTGGCCATGACCCTATACCCGGTACGCCACCTCGGGAGCGAGTTCATGCCCCCGTTGGATGAGGGCGATATCCTGTACATGCCGACCACCATGCCCGGCATCTCCATCACCAAGGCCAAGGAGTTGCTGCAACAGACCGACAAGATCCTGAAAACGTTTCCCGAGGTGAAAAGCGTTTTCGGCAAGATCGGACGCGCCGATACCGCCACCGACCCCGCACCGCTTTCCATGGTCGAAACGACGGTACAGCTCAAACCCCGCAGCCAGTGGCCTGAGCCGCGCATGAGCACCCGGGATCTGATGAGCAAGATGGACCTCGCGCTGCGGTTTCCGGGAATCGCCAACACCTGGACGATGCCGATCAAGAACCGCACCGATATGTTGGCCACCGGCATCAAGACCCCGGTGGGGATCAAGATCAGTGGGCCGGATCTGAACGTGCTGCAACGGCTGGCCATCGAGGCCGAGCGGGCGATGAAGACCCTGCCGGATACACTGTCCGCCTACGGCGATCGCGCCAACGGAGGGTATTATCTGGATTTCCGTGTCCGCCGCCTTGCCGCCGCCCGCTACGGGCTCACGGCGGGAGACGTGGAGGATGTGATCCAGGCCGCGATCGGCGGTAGCAACGTAACCGAAACCGTGGAGGGATTGGAACGCTACCCGGTGAACCTGCGCTACCCCCGTGAACTGCGCGACAACCCGGACGCCCTGCGCCGCGTGCTGATCGCAACGCCCACCGGTGCCCAGATTCCACTGGATCTGGTAACCGAGATCTCAATGCACCGCGGACCTCCGATGATCAAGACCGAGGACTCGCGCCCCAATGCGTGGGTCTACGTGGACATCAAGACCTCGGACATCGGCGGCTTTGTGGCAAAAGCCAAAAAGGTGTTCTCCGAGCGGGTCAAACTCCCGCCCGGCTACACTGTGAGCTGGTCCGGACAGTTCGAGTTCATGCAACGGGCAATGAAACGGATTCGTGTCGTGGTACCACTGACATTGCTGATCGTCTTCCTGTTGCTGTTTCTCAATTTCCGCAACGTGACGGAACCGCTGCTGGTGATGCTCTCGATTCCCTTCGCCCTGATCGGCGGAATCTGGCTGCTCTATTGGCTACACTATAATTTCTCGGTGGCCGTGGCAGTAGGGTTCATCGCGCTGGCGGGGGTCTCCGCCGAGATCGGGGTATTGGTGCTCACTTTCATAGATCAGGAACTTGCGCGCCGGCGCAGGGGACACCGCGGGAACCTCGGGGCCGATCAGCTCTCCGAGGCGGTCCGGGTCGGGGCCGCGCAGCGCCTGCGCCCCATCGTGATGACCGCCACCGCGGTGATCGCCGGTCTGCTGCCGATCCTGTGGGGTTCCGGAACCGGATCGGAGGTCATGAAGCGGATCGCGGCGCCCATGGTCGGGGGGATGATCACCACCACCGTGCTGAGCCTGCTGCTGCTGCCGGTGATCTACCGGCTGGTACTCGGCTGGCAGGAGGCATGGGCTGCGCGCCGCGGCGCTCGTTCCGGGCAGGCTTAAGACCACTAAGGACCACAGGCGATGGCCCGGCATCGGGACATCATCCGTAACCTCCAGCCCCGACACGGCTGAATACAACAAGGAGTCACGTGATGAATGGTGGCATGGGTTGGCACTGGGGCATGGGTTGGCACTGGGGCTTTGGACTGCTGTTCTGGGTGGTAATCGTGCTTCTGATCGCGGCCCTCGTAAAATACGTCTTCGGGAAAAAGTAGGCGCCCATCACCGGGACTATTGGGTGATTGACCTTACGCCGAGTTGACGCATGTCAATGACCGATGGACGTCGTTCGGCTTTACTTGCCCTGTGGGTTCGTGGGATAAGTTAAAGTCGCTCCGCGACCAGTCCAGGCCCACCCGTTTGGGCGGCATAGGGAGGAGTCGACCGGAGTTGGTAAGCCGTGGCGCGTAGCACAGCGACACGCACGCCAGGCGGAACCGACTCATCGCAACCCGGCGTATCCGAAAACAAACGTCCTCAGAGGCGCCTGCCCGGAACATGGGTCCACAGGTTCGAGGTCCAAAGTGGCCCAAGCCGGGGCAACGCATCAACGCAGCAGGGAGAGTAACCATGAAACGGCCATCTGTAATCAAGGGGGCCGTGTTGTTCTCAACCAACGCCAACGCCGTACCCAGCTTCGCGCGCCAGACGGGATTACCCTGTCAGGCCTGCCACACGGTGTTCCCGGAACTGACCGCCTTCGGCCGCTCGTTCAAGCTCAATGGCTATACGCTGACCGGGCTGCGGCAGATCGAGTCCACCGGCGCTGCGGCAGGCGGCGGTGGCGGCGTCAAGATCAACGAAATCCCGCCACTGTCCGCCATGCTGCAGGTGGGATTCACCAATGTCGCCAACGACGCGGCGCTAGGCACGAACGTACAGAACAACAACGTAGAGTTCCCGCAGCAGCTCAGTTTTTTCTTCGCGGGCGAGATCTCCCCGCGCATGGGAACCTTCATGCAGTTCACCTATAGTCAGCCCAGCGACCACTTCACTTGGGACAACACGGATGTGCGCTATGCCAATCACACCACTCTGTTTGGCGGCGATACGATCTACGGAGTGACCCTGAACAACAACCCCACGGTACAGGACGTGTGGAACACGGTCCCGGCCTGGGGCTTCCCGTTCGCGTCCTCGGACACCGCCGGCACACCCGCCTACAGCGCCCTCCTCGACGGCGGGCTGGCACAGGACGTGGTCGGGCTCGGCGCCTACACGCTGGTGAACGGCCACCTCTATATCGAGGCGGACGCCTATCGCTCCGCACACCTGGGCGTTCCGGGTGGTACCGCGGGCGGTGCGGGCACCATCCAGAACGTCGCGCCGTACTGGCGGCTGGCGTGGCAACAGAACTTCGGCGCCAACTACCTGGAGGTCGGCACCCTTGGAATGTACGCTAGGCTGACCCCCAGCACCTACATCAACGGCCTGAGCGACAAGTACACCGACGTCGGTGTCGATGCCCAGTACGAGCGGCCCGTGAACGGCAATGACATGGTATCCGCCCACATGCTCTACCTCTATGAAAATGTGAATGGATACAGCGGGACCGTGGGCAGCGGACTGGTGAATGGGGAGTCGGCACAGGGCAGAACCCTGCGGTTAGACAGCACCTATCATCTGGGGCACTGGGCAACAGGCACCGTGGCCTACTTTCAAAAGACCGGGAATTCGGCCCTGATCACCGGCGACAGCCGCGGCTACATCCTCCAGGCGAGCTACCTGCCCTGGGAGAACACCAAGTTCACGGCCCAGTACACCGGCTATACC
>NCBI01000039.1 GCA_002255365.1 Chromatiales bacterium 21-64-14 | reverse complement strand
CTCGCGCAGGCGCAGCGGCGACAAAAAATTTTCACGGCATTCACTCGCCCACGAGCGGTTGGATTTTTTATGCTTCACCGCCTGCTGGAACCATGCCCACAGTTTCAGGTAGGCCAGAAAATCCGAACGCTCGTCGTTGAAGCGCTGATGCGCGGCATCCGCCGCCTCGGTATTGCCGAGCCGCCGGTACAAGTCCGCCTGGGCGGCAAAAAACCAATAATATTTCGTCCAATCGTGCTCCGTGCCAAGACCGTCGATCAGGGCCAACCCGGCGGCCGGGCCGTCGCGCAGGGCCACGGCCACGGCCCGATTGAGACGGATGACCGGAGACGGTTCCAGGTCAAGGAGACGATCATACAGGGCGACGATCTGCGGCCAGTCCGTTTGTTCCACGGATTTGGCTTCCGCGTGCACAGCCGCAATGGCCGCTTGCAGGGTGTACGGCCCAAACTCGCCCGATCGCAGGGCCGCCTCCACCAACACAACCCCTTCCCGAATCAGGTGCTGATTCCATCGGCTACGATCCTGATCTTCCAGCAGGATCAAATCGCCTTGTCGATCTGTGCGGACCATGCGCCGGGATTCGTGCAATAACAGGAGTGCCAGGAGTCCCTGCACCTCCGCAGTCGGAAGCAGATCCAATAACAGACGCCCCAACCGTATGGCCTCATCCGATAGATCAACACGCGTAACGGAATCGCCAGACGACGCCGAGTAGCCTTCATTGAACACCAGGTAAATGACCTGCAGCACGGTGTGCATGCGTTCCGGGAGCGCGCGCAGTTCCGGAACCTCATACGGGATCTTCGCTTCGTTGATCTTCGCTTTCGCCCGGACAATCCGCTGGGCAAGCGATGCCGGAGCAATGAGGTAGGCGCGGGCGATTTCTTCCGTCGTCAGGCCGCAAACCTCGCGTAGCGCCATGGCCACGCGCGCCTCGGGCGACAGTGCCGGATGGCAGCAGGTGAAGATCAGCCGGAGCTGATCGTCCCGGATAGACTTTTCATCCTGTTGGGCTGGATCATCATCCCGTGACTCCGGCTCCTCGATCGCGTCCAATGGCGTTTCAAACCTTGCCTGGCGGCGGATCCGGTCGATCGCCTTGAACCGGCCGGTCGACACGAGCCAAGCGCGGGGATTCGCTGGAATTCCCTTTTTTGGCCACTCCTCCAGGGCCGCCCGGAAGGCATCGTGCAAGGCATCCTCCGCCAGATTGAAATCGCCGAGCAGGCGGATCAACGTCGCGAGCACGCGCCGGGATTCGGAGCGATAGAGCTGGCTGATGATCTCGCTGAGCGGTTCCAACGGAGTCACGGCAAATCCCCCGGCCGGTCCGGCGATTCATCATAGCGTGCCGCACGGAATGCGACATGCCCTGGGGGCCTAAGCATTCGGCGCCGCAAGACCACTAACCAGGGACAGTATACTCATTGCGTATCGCCATATCGTTGCCAGAATCGTCTAGGCTGCGCGATGAGTATGCTGTCCCCGGGGAGCCGGGCCTCCCGGGCCAGGCGCCGCGCGCAACTGGCGGAGAATTAAAGGGGTCGGTGACAAATGATGCTCATTTGTCACCGACCCCTTTTCCCCCACGACCAGGATGACGGGTTACGATACGAGCGCGGACTCCGATGCGCTCGGCAAGCGGATCTCCACGCACAAACCGCCTTCTGACCGGTTGCGCGCGTGGACGTTCCCACCGTGAGCCTCCACCGCGCGACGCGTGATCGCAAGTCCCAGGCCGTAACCTCGCAGGCCGTCCGGCTCGTCGTCACGGCCGCGTACAAACGGGTCGAACAGCACTTCGAGTTTATCTGCCGGAACACCGGGACCGTGGTCGCATACCATCACGCTGAGCCATGGTTCGGAAGTGGCGCGTTCCGCACTTACGTCGACGGTGGTACCATCGGCCGTATAACGAATCGCGTTGCGTATCACGTTCTCGAAAGCCCTGAGCAGCAGGGCCGAGCGGCCATGCACCATCAGCTGGTGGCCAACACTCAGTTCCACCCGCTTACCATGTCCCGCCGCCTCGAATCGGGCGTCTTCTACGACGTTTTCCAGCAGCGCGCCAACATCCACATACTCAGCAGGCCCCTGGTCGACGCCGGCTTCAATCCGCGATAGGGTCAGAAATTGACCCACCAATGCGTCCAGGCGCTCTCCTTCGCGCTCTATGCGCTTCAACGCCAGCGGTAATTTATCCGGTTGCTGCCACGCCAAGGCCACGGCGACCTGCAAGCGCGCCAGCGGTGAGCGCAGCTCGTGGGAAACATCACTCAGCAGGCGATTTTGGGCGCCGATCAATGCCTGCAGCCGCCCAGCCATGTGATCGAAATCGCGCGCCAGTTCGGCAGTCTCGTCACGCCGTCCGCCGAGCAGCGGCATGACGCGGACACCCAGGTCGCCATTGGCCAAGCGCTGCGCTGCGCGGCGCAGATGCCCCAATGGTCGGACCAGGTACCAGGCCAGGGCGGCGCTGAACAAAAGACTCGCCAGGAGTGCTACGCCTAGTCGCAGGTAGAAACGGTAGGCGCCGAACGGCCCGTGTCGGTGCAGGTGTGCGAACGGCAGGCGCACTGGAACGAACAACAGGTAAGCATGCCCGCCCGGGGTCGTTACACGACGCACACCTGCTTGCGGCGCTGCATCGGCGAGCGCCGCGCGCGCGCGCGCCAGTGCCCGTTGGGGTACTGGACGACCGAGCGCATCGCGCCCATCATCGCTGACCACCAGAACCGGCAGGGGACTCAAGCCAGGCCATTGCCGTGTGAGGTCGTGTAACGCCGCGAGGCCGCCGTATTGCAACGCTGTAGCGACCGACACCACGTTTCGCGCCGCCCATGGGCCTGCGGCAAGATCGTTGAACTCCGCCACGCGCTGCTGGTTATGCACGTATACCAACAAGCCGACGCCACCACCCATGAACACCAACGTTAGCCAGAATCCCAGGAAAATTTTCCAGAACAGTCGCCCCACGGGCTCACTCCACGATGTACTGGTAGCCCATTCCGCGCACGGTCTGGATTGGGCTGCGGCCGTCGGCTAGGGTGCCGAGTTTATGCCGCAAATTACTCAAGTGCATGTCGATGCTGCGATCGTAGCGCGCTAGCGCCCGCCCCATGGCCTGGGCGGAGAGCTGCGCTTTTCCCACCGTGTGGCCTGCCTCCCGGACCAATACCGCGAGCAGGTTGAACTCGGTGCTGGTCAAATCCAGCGTCTGACCCCGCCACTGTGCGACTCGCTCGGCAGGGCGCAGGGTAAGGGCACCGATGCGGGTCACTTCGCCATTGCCGACCGATGGTAGACCAGTGCGCCGTAAAATAGCGCGCAGACGCGCCACCAGTTCCCGTGGGTTGCACGGCTTGGCTAAATAGTCGTCGGCGCCGAGTTCGAGTCCCACAATCCGGTCGACATCGTCACCTTTTGCCGTGAGCATCAAGACCGGCGTATGCCCACTGTTACGAATACGCTGTAACGCTTCCAGTCCGTTGACATTCGGCAACATGATATCCAGCACAACGACGTCGTAGTGGCCCTCACGTGCGCGACGCGCGCCCGCTTCGCCGTCGTGCGTCATATCCACGCGGAAGCCTTCGGGTTCCAGATACTCCACGAGCATCTGGCACAGCTCCACGTCGTCGTCGATCAACAGCACCCGGCTCATAGTAGTCGTCGGTCCTTCATCACCGCCCATCCGGATCGTGCCACAACGGCCCCGATAGAGTTCCGATTTTACACACCTTTACACGGTCTTACCCGGCTTTGACCGTTACTTGCAGACGGCGCCGCCATACTCCTCCCATCATGCTTTTTGCTTGATGCGGGCCGGCACAATGGCACACCAGGATCCAGATAGTTTGCGAAGGATATGGAAATTAACGGTTCATACGAGTAGCCGAGGGGCACGCCGGACCGATATGCGGCCCGAACCGGAATATATCCCTCATCGACGCAATGGCCACAATAGAGGTAACACCTATGAAGAAACGCAACATTGTACTGACGACGGTACTGGCGGGCAGCGTCCTGGCCCTCTCCGCGGCGGGTATGGCCACCGCCATTGGCGATCCGCACTGCGGTCACGCGGGTTTCGAGCGTCATGCCCATCGCGACGGCGGATTCAGGCACCGCGGCGCCGCGTTCGGATATATGCTGCGTCAGCTCGACCTGAGTGATGCGCAACGCGACAAGATCTTCAAGATCCGCTACGCCCAGGAACCGGCTCTACGCGAGAAGTTCAAGGAACTGCGCAAGGGCCGCGATGCGCTGCGTGCCGCAGCGCTCAGTGAGCCATATCGTGCCGAACAGGTACTGGCACTGGCCGAGGCCCAAGCCAAAACCATGGGCGCGTTGATCGCCATGCGCATGGAAACCATACACCGCATCTATAGGGTCCTGACACCGGAGCAGCGCATGCGGGTAGCCCGCTGGCAACAGCATCATGGCGGTACTGGGGCGGGCGCCGGCTGAGGGGTCGCGAAAGAGCTGGGGGTGGGGCCGGATGGGCCGACCTGTGCTTACTACTAGGGAAGATCCGCCGCCTTGGAGTAACTGGGCTAAACACAAGGGCGGCGGATCGCCTTGACGCGTCAGGCCGGGGCTGGGAAGCAATTGCGCGATTTGATCGATATGCCCAAGCACTCCTGCGAATCAATCGGGTGTGGCCAATTGATACGACATTTCGAGTGCCTAGCGGCCTGATCACGGCCAGTAGTGCATTAGCGACGCCGTCCCGTTGGGCACGGTTAGCGGTGCAGGGTATTGCTGGGAATTCTTGGCGCTTCTGGGAGGACGGGGGTATGACCTGAATGGCGCTTACTTGTAAGCAATTGCGTTTAAGCATAAAAACTTGGCTGGATGTGATCAAGGTAGGGGTTGCGAGACACCCCGGATCACGGCCGGGGCACGGCCGGGGCCAGCCCCCTTGTATCCTACTGGCCGCGTGTGCGCGTATCAACCGCAACAGCTTCGCCGCCGTGCCGCGAACTGTGGCGCCTATGGATTCTTCACTGTCCTCACGGGCTCGGATCTGCTCGAACCGGTGGAATAGTTATCGCAAACTTGCCCCACTGATTGCACCCCATTGGTTGCCTCGAGAGCCTCGGTCACGGACGGAACAGGTTCTCTACCGGCAACGCGTGTTCCAGATCCAACAGAAATCGCTTAATCGGCAGCCCGCCGGCGAAGCCGCTCAGGGAGCCGTTGCTGCCCATTACGCGATGGCACGGCAGTACGATCGGCAGCGGGTTGCGGCCGTTCACGGCGCCGACCGCACGCGCCGCCCGCGGTTGCCCTATCCGCCGCGCCAGTTCGCCATAATGGATCGTCACCCCGTAGGGAATCCGCGCCAGTTCCTGCCATACGGCGAGCTGGAACGGCGTACCGAGCGGATGCAGCGGAAAATCGAACTGCCGCCGTTCGCCGGCGAAATACTGGTGCAGCTGGACGCGAGCAAACGCGACCCCGTCGGCCGAGTGGACTGCGTGTGCCGGCAGTACCTTCGGATGCCGTTCCTGCTCGAACCAGATGCCGCGCAATCCAAACGCGTCAGCTACTAGTCGCAGCGAACCAACGGGGCTCGGCATGTCATCATAGTAGATCGTGCTGTGTGTCATGGGCACCTCCGCCGGGCGGTTCGTGGTGTCTTAGAGATCGAGACGGCATCTGCCGAGCTGCGCCACAGATGTATCGCCGCATACGCACGCCATGGCCGCCATGTGTTGGCCAGGACTTCCAGCGCCTTCGTGCTCAGTTCCGCGCCTCCACCGGCGGCCGCACGGCGTAGGATCAGATCCGCAGCAGGGAACGCATCGGGATGGCTCAAAGCCCGCAGCGCGACGTAGTGTGCCGTCCACGCGCCGATACCCGGAAGCGCTATCCAGCGCGCAACGAATTCTTCCAACGGCTGTTCGCTGCGAAATTCCAGCTTGCCATCAAGAAGCCCGCGCGCCACCGCACGGATCGTCGCTGCCCGTGCCGCGGTCACCCCGAGCGGGCGCAGGTCCGCGTCGGCCAATTGTTCAGGCGTGGGAAATAGTCGTTGCAATCCTGGGATCGCGGGCGGGGCGAGCGGTTCTCCAAAACGCTGTGCCATGCGTGTAGCCAACGTGCGGGCGGCGGCCACGCTCACTTGCTGACCGAGTACCGCGCGCACCGCAATCTCGAAGCCGTCCCAGCCGCCGGGCAGACGCAGGCCGGGGTGCTTGCGCAACAGCGGTTTCAGCACGCCTTCGCGTCCTAGTGTCGCGGCAATCATTTGTGGATCCGCGTCCAGGTCGAACATTTTTCTCAGCCGCGTTATCACGGGCAACATCTGCGTAGGTTTGGCCCCGTGGAGTTCCAACTTGAGTGCGTGTTCGTTTCCCGGCCAAGCGCTCAGCCGCAGCCAGCCCGGCGCGGCACCCGTGCCGAACACACGCGCATAAGCATGTTCATCGATCCGCTCAACGCCCGGTAGCGCGCGGATGCGCAGAAACGCGAGAAGAGCGTTGAAGTCGTACGGTGGTCGGTAAGCGAGCCGCAGCACCAGCGCATCGCTGACATTCGCGCGAGGCTTCCGACGAAGTTCGCGCGGTGGCATCCGGTTTGCTTGAGAGAATGCGGCGTTGAACCGGCGAACGCTGCGGAAACCGGCAGCCAGTGCCACGTCGGTTATCGGCATCGCGGTCTCGGTCAGGAGTTGTTTGGCAAACAGCAGGCGGTTTGTCGTGTGCACGCTGATCGGTGGCACGCCCAGGTATTCCACGAACAACCGCCTCAATTGCCGTGCGCTCACGCCCACGCGCGTCGCAAGCTCATCCAGCGAATGCTCGGTCAACACGCCCATGTCGATCAGTTTCAGTGCGCGCGCCACAGCATGTTCGCCGCGCTTCCACACGGCGTTTCCGGGCGCTAGTTCTGGCCGGCAGCGGAGACATGGTCTGAACCCGGCGGCTTCGGCAGCCGCGGCGTTCGTATAATAGCGCACGTTTTGCGGTTTCGGCGGGGGTGCCGGGCAGACCGGCCGGCAATAGATCCGCGTGCTAACGACTCCCGTGAAGAACAGGCCGTCGAAGCGCGCGTCACGGCTCAGTCGCGCCTGTTCGCAAACGCGATAGTCGAGTAGTGGATGGGTATGCAGTTCGGTCATGCCCACAGGCTAGCACTGCGGCACTCACCACGCTCGCCGTTTTCGGACGTGTATGGCAGCCGTGAGGGAGTGGGGTCTGGCGCCGTTTGTTCCCGTTTGTTGGATCGCCTGCGTGCTTTTCAGTAGCCGGCGGTCTATTGGTCCGATCCGCCGTGGGCAGCCGACCGGCCGCGTACGAACAATCCCGGTTCAGGGGTGGGTGTGCCGCTGGCCGGCTGCCGCGCGCCGGCCAACGGAGTGCCGACTACCTCGAAGCGGTGTTCCAACCCATGGGCGACGATCTCTTGTACCTCGGTCGCGCTTAGGGCGGCGATGGCGTCACGATAGGACGCCACGGGGCGGGGGGCTCCCAAATACAGCGCATCGCGGGCCAGGCGCCGCGCGCAGCTGGCAGGGTGATCCTCCTCCAGGCAGAGCCGCGCGGTCAGGTAGTCCCGGGCAAGCGCGATCTCCGCGGGCTGGGGCCCGCTGGCCGCGAGCCGGTGGACTTCGTGGGCGAGCCGTACTGCGCAGACGTCGAGCACCTCCGGCACCGTGCGCGCGTCGATCCACCATAGGCCGGCATCGGAATAGTGCTCTAGGCGCGATGCCACGTGGTAACACCAGCCTGCTTCGGTGCGCAAGGCCCGGTACATCCGCGAGGTGAGGCCGCCGCCCAGAATGTGGTTGGCGGCAAGGGATGCGATGAAACCCGGCGCACCGGCCGCGGGCGCCGGCATGAGCCACAGCACCTGGCCGCAGCGTTCTGCGTGGGTCAGCTCCAGCCGGCCCGCGCGAAACGCCGGGGCCGACGGACGTATAGGCGCGCCGGCCGGCAACCCGGCGAGCGGCCGGCTGACGCGCACGACTTCGCGTTCGTCTACGTCGCCCACCACCGCGATACATAAACGGCTACCATGTAGAAGCTCACGCCAATACGCCTGCACGGATGCCACCGAGAGCGCCGACGACCCTACCCCCTCCGGCGCACGGGCCAAGCCATGGTTACCCAGGCTTCCGGCCAGTGCTTGCTGTTCCATGTCGGTATCCGTGCCCGATGTGCTGCCCTCAGATTCCCGGGCGATGGCCTCGCATTCATTCTGGAGCGCCAGCGTGGAACCGTCCAGGCATTGAAGACCGGCGACGAACGCACGCAACAGGCCGATCGCCCGGCCGGCGGGCACCAGACCTTCGAGCAGGGTCAGCTCGCGGCCAACGGAGGCGTTGCACTCGCCGCCGGCGGCTTCGAAGGCATGGTAGGGGCCGCCCCCCTCCGCGCCCGCCGCCGCCGCGCTGCGGAATAGCAGATGCTCCAATAGATGGGGCAGCCCCGCGTGCTCCGGCAGCGGATGGCGGCTGCCATGCACCAGCGCGATGACGACCGCGGCGCTTGCGGCGCCGGGGCGGCGTTGCACGATGATGCGGGTTCCGTTCTGGAATTGCGTGTCGGTCACATCCGGAGGTCCGTCATTGCGGTGCGTTGGGTCCGGCGCCGCGCAGCGCTTCTTCATCGCTCAAGCAAAGACCATGCCGGGGTGATTGGCGGGCCGGCGGCCGCGGGGGTGGTCGCTCACGCGAGGATCGGGAGCGGGGCGGCGGCCGATGGCGGCGACGGGCGGGGTTTCCCGCACAGCATTGGTGCGGCCACGCACCGTATTGGTACGTAACGCCGCCGATGGGGGCGCCGGCGGTGCGGCGCGGACTTTATCGGATCCAATCCGCCTGGGCCGCGAAAAACATCGGCTTGGCGTCGATCCTGGTGCCGCGATGACGGCCGCGCGGGCGGACTTTGGGGCGTCGGACGTGCTGGCATGGAGCTTGCTCCATCTTCACCGGAGCGGCGCACACGATGGCGGCGCCGCACCAATGCGGTACTGGATGACTAGGGTTCCGGTCCTTGCGCGGACGTCTGGACCAAGGGTCATCGGCCTCTTACGGGAGGCTACACGGCGGGATAAAAGCCCGGGAGATCGATTGGCTGCGAGCCATGTCGCGGAGTGCCTGTGGGGCCGGTAGCGATACCGGAACCCGCGCGGCGCCACTCGATGTGCGCAGCGGCTCAGTTTCTCGCCACTGTGTAGCGCGATCCGACAGAGGAGTCAGGACGATGCCCCAACGTCTGCACCTGCAACGCGAACTGTTCTGCGCCCCCGTATCCAGCACCAAGCACCACCCGTCCTTCGACAAGACCCAGCTGCACGGCTGGAAATGCAGCCACAAGGAAGCGGAGCTGCCGCACGCCGGGTGGGATGCCGAGGCCGCCCGTTGTCTCGAGCTCGGACTGCCCGGCGCGGAGAGCATCCAGGACCGGTCGATCTCCACCTTCGCGCGCGGGGAGTTGCCGCACTACGCCGGCATCAACACCTTCATGAAGGCGCCCTATTGCGAAGACATCAGCCTGGTGGGCAGGTACGACGCAGCCGTGGTCGGGGTGCCCTTCGACGGGGGCACCACCTACCGCCCCGGGACGCGCTTCGGACCTCAGGGCATACGGCGCATTTCCGCGCTCTACACCCCGTACAACTATGAAATCGGGGTCGACCTCCGTGAGCAGATGACGCTGTGCGACGCCGGCGACATCTTCACGATTCCGGCGAACATCGAGAAGACCTTTGACCAGATCAGCCGCGGCATTGGCCATATCTTCGCCAGCGGTGCGCTGCCGATCATCATCGGCGGCGACCACTCGATCGGATTCGCCACCGTGCGGGGGATCGCGCAGCAGACCGACAAGCGCATCGGCATCGTGCATTTCGACCGCCACGCGGATATCCAGGAAAAGGACCTGGACGAGCGCATGCACACCACCCCCTGGTACCACGCCACCAATCTGCCCAATGTGTTGCCCGAGAATCTGGTGCAGGTCGGGATCGGGGGCTGGCAGGTTCCGCGCCAGGCCATCAAGGAGGCGCGCAAACGCGATACCACCATCATCACCATGCACGACGTGGAGCGCCTGGGGCTGGACAAGGTCGCGGAGATCGCACTGGAGACCGCGTGGCACGGGTGCGATGCGGTGTATCTCAGTTTTGACATCGACTCCGTCGACGCGGGCTTCGTCCCGGGCACGGGTTGGCCGGAACCCGGCGGGTTCCTGCCCCGCGAGATCCTCTACCTGCTGGGGAAGATCGCTAAGGAGGGCATCTGCGGCATGGAGGTGGTGGAGGTATCGCCACCCTATGACACCTCGGATATCACCTCCCTGATGGCGACGCGGGCGATCGTGGACGTATTGGGCGCGCTGGTCGCCCACGGGAAGATGGGCGCGCATCGTCCGATCATCCGTGGTTGGGGCGCATGAAGGGCGCTCTCCGCGGGCGCTTCCCGGGATCGGGCGCGCCAGGCACGCGCGCCGCGCTTCGGCGCATTGCGGCGTTCGTGCTGGGGCTGAACCTGTTGGCCTGGGCAGGCTTGCTGGGCCTCGGGTCGCTAGGGGCGTCGGTGCTCGGCATCGGCGCTCTGGCCTACGGCTTCGGACTGCGCCATGCCTTCGATGCCGACCACATCGCCGCGATCGACAATGTGACCCGCAAGCTGCGCCAGGACGGGCAACGCCCGCTCGCGGTCGGGCTGTTCTTTTCCCTGGGCCATTCGACGGTGGTCATTCTGCTGTCCCTGGGCCTGGTGCTCGCGGTGCGCGAGACCCGCGAACACCTTCCGCAATTGCAATATTGGGGCAATCTGGTAGGGACGATAACGTCCGCCGGATTTCTCACGTTGATCGGCATCGTGAACCTGGTGATCTTTTCGCGTTTGTGGCAGGCGTTCCGGCATCAGCGCCGCTGGGGTCATCTGCAACCGGATCTGCCGGACGCTGAAGTCCAGGCCTTGCTGGAGCGGCGCGGCCTGTGGGCGCGCGCATTCCGGCGCGTGTACCGGAGAATCGACCGCAGTTGGAAGATGTATCCGCTCGGATTCCTGTTCGGGCTCGGCTTCGACACCGCCACCGAGATCGCCATCCTGGGCATCTCCGCGGCAGCGGCCCAGAGCGGCGGCCTGCCGATCTGGGGGGTGATGGTCTTCCCGCTGCTGTTCACCGCCGCCATGAGCCTGATGGATACGCTCGACGGCCTGGTGATGCTGCGGGCGTATGACTGGGCGATGGCCGATACCGGGCGCAAGCTCTTTTTCAATACCGCCATTACCGGCGTGTCGGTACTGCTCGCACTGGTGATCGGCGGCTTCCAGTGGATGGCGCTACTGGCACCGCACGCCGGCGCGGACCGGCGCTTCCCGTTCGCGTGGGCCGCGCCGGACCTGAGCCAGCTAGGCATCGCCGTCACCGCCCTGATGATGGCGGTCTGGTTGGCCGCCTTTGTCTACTACCGCCGTGGCCTCGGACAGCGCGCGCCACGGCCCGGGGATCGTTGCCCTGGTGGCGTGCAAGTGCCGGCGCCGGCGCACCATGGCGGCGCAACCGTCGCCTCGACGAATGGCGCAGCGCCGCGGGCTTCCACATCATCGTGATGATGCAAAACGTTTTTCAACCAGATGGGGTGATTGGCATGAGTTCTGCACCGCTCTGAGCGAACGGTTATCGCAATTGGTGACTAGGGTTCCGCCCGGCCATGCCGGGGTTCTGGTCCAAGAGTCACCGGCCCCGGCTGCGGGGCTACACGGCGGGACAAAAGCCCGGGAGGCCGACATGGATTCATGTCCGCGCTTTCCGGGCTTTTTGTTTGCATGCGGGCTTCGGGTGGACTTCGATGGGAGGTAATCACAATGCGTTTTTTCAAACGATTCGCTTGCATATTTACGATGCTGTGCCTGTTTCAGGGTGGTTTCGCCACTGCCGCGCATGCCGCGATCACGCTCGGGGTGAGCGACTGGCCCGGCTGGGTGGCCTGGTACGTCGCCAAAAAGGAGGGCTACTTCCACAAGTACCACGTGGACGTGAAGCTGGTTTGGTTCCCATCCTATGTGGATTCCATCAACGCCCTGTCGGCGGGCCAGCTCGATGCCAACAGCCAGGCACTCATCGATTCCCTTGCACCGATCGAAAAGGGTCTGCCGCTCAAGGTCATCCTGGTGACCGACAACTCCGCGGGCAATGACGCCCTGATGGTGGCGAACAGCATCCACACCTTCGGAGACCTCACCGGAAAGACCATCGCCGTGGAGAAGAGCTCGATCGAGGAGTATCTGGCCACCACCGCCATGCGCCGGCGCGGCTTCGATCCAAAGAAGGCCAAGTGGGTCTACATGGGTACCGGGGACGCGGCGGCCGCCCTGATGGCGGGGCGGGTCGACGGGGCGGGCGTATGGAATCCGTGGATTAACCGCGTGGCGCTCGCCCACCAGGGTCACGCGCTGGTGACCAGCGCGGACTTCCCGGGCCTGATCCCGGATCTGGTAGTGGCGCAGGAAAGCGCGCTGAAGAAACATCGCCAGGAGTTCGTGGGCCTGGTGAAGGCCTGGTACGACGTGGTGCGCTTCATCCATCGCAATCCGCTGCGGGCGGCGGAGATCATGGCGCCGCATGTGGGGCTCCACGCAAAGGAGTATGAGCTCTCCCTCAAGGGCACGCGGCTGTTCGATGTGCGTCTCAACCGGCAGGCGATGCAGAAGGACCGCTCGCCCGTGAGCCTGTACCGCAGCACCGTGGATACCGGCGCGTTTCTGAAGGCGGTAGGCGCGATCACGAAGGTGCCGGATCCCAGCGCCTTCATCGACCCCTACTATGTGCGCGCGGCCGCGCGGCACTGAGCGGCGGGCGTGGCGCGGGTGATGGCGGAAGGGACACCGGTGGAACGCGCCGATGCGCCGGTCCCGCCGCCGCACCCGCCCGCGCCCGCGGCGGCGCGCGCCCCGGACGTCTGGCAGATCCGTGGTCAGCTTTCGGGACGGCGTTACTTTGTCATCGCGCTGGCGGGATTCGCCTTCACCCTGGGCTTTTGGTGGGCACTATCGGTAAGCGGATGGGTGAATCCGCTGTTCCTCCCGGATCCGCCCACTGTGCTGCATCGCTTCTCGCAATGGCTGTTGCACGGCAGCCTGCTCGCGGATACCCGGATCAGCGTGCTGCGGGTAACCGTGGCGTTTGTGATCTCCTCCGTGATGGCGGTGCCGCTGGGGCTCTACATCGGCGCGTTCGCGCCGGTGCAGGCATTCTTCGAGCCCCTGATGGAGTTCGCGCGTTACCTGCCGGCGGTGGCGTTCGTGCCCCTGGTGCTGCTGTGGGTTGGGATCGGGGAGGGATCAAAGATCGCGGTCATCTGGATCGGCACGTTCTTCCAGCAGGTGCTGTTGGTCGCCGAAGACGTGCGCCGCGTTCCGGTTACCCAGATCGAGGCGGCGCAGACCATGGGGGCTTCACGTGGAGAGATCCTCAAGCTGGTGTTGTTCAAGTCGGCGCTGCCGGGGATCGTGGACACGCTGCGGATCACACTGGGCTGGGCCTGGACCTATCTGGTGGTGGCGGAACTGGTGGCGTCCAATTCCGGCCTTGGGTTCGCGATCCTGCAGGCCCAGCGTTTTCTGCAGACCGACAAGATCTTCGTCGGGATCCTGATGATCGGCGTGATCGGGTTGGTGATGGACCAGCTCCTGCGCTTCATGCACCGCAGGGCCTTCCCATGGCTTTACCACTGAACGGGGCACGCACAAAAGTGACCGCGAAGATCGATGTGCTCGGGCTCTCGAAGGTATTCCCATCGCCGCGGGGCGACCTGCATGCGCTGGAAGACGTGAGCCTGTCGGTCCAGGAAAATGAATTCCTGGCCCTGGTGGGCGCCTCCGGCTGCGGCAAATCTACGCTGCTACGCATCGTTGGCGGGCTGGAGCTTCCAAGCGGCGGGGAAGTACGGGTCAACGGCCGGCCGGTTACCGGGCCGGGCTGCGACCGGGTCATGGTGTTCCAGGACTACAGCCTGTTCCCCTGGCTCACCGTAATGGAGAACATCCGCTTCTGCCGGTTGCTCAAGGCGCACCAGCAGGATTCGAGTGAGGCGGACGCCGCATCCGCGGTGGACCGCTCCTACGCGCTGCTGGAGCTGATGGGCCTGGAGCGGTCCAAGGACCGCTATCCGAACCAGCTCTCCGGTGGCATGCGCCAACGTGTCGCCATCGCGCGCGCCCTGATGTCGCGTCCCGAGGTGCTGCTCATGGATGAACCGTTCGGGGCACTGGACGCCCAGACCCGGGAGGTCATGCACGATCTGATCCTGCACCTGTTCGAGATCGAGCGCACCACCATCCTGTTCGTCACCCACGACGTCGAGGAGGCGGTCTACCTGGCCGACCGGGTCGTGGTACTTGCGCCCAGCCCGGGGCGAGTGGATTCCACCCACACGATCCACCTCCCGCCACCGCTGCAACGGGAACAGGAAATCAAACTCGCCGCGGATTTCATCGCGCAGAAGCGCGTCATCCTCGAGCGCATCCGCGCCACCTCGGGGGTACAACGCGACCTGGACACGATTCGGCGTCTGGCGCGGCTGAGCCGCACGTCCGGCGGCACCGACGCGCGTTCACACTGACGCGGCCACGCCCGGCGTGGGCAGATCGGCCAGACCGGGTCAGACCCGATCAGACCGGCACCGCGTCCAGCATGCCGGCGCGGATCAGGAACGCCTCCACGCCGTCCACCCCGATCCCCGTCTTCAGGTTGGTGAACAGGAACGGGCCCTCGCCACGCATTTTCCTGGCGTCGCGTGCCATCACCTCCAGGGAGGCACCCACCAGCGGTGCAAGATCGATCTTGTTGATCACCAGGAGGTCCGAGCGGGTGATCCCCGGGCCGCCCTTGCGCGGGATCTTGTCGCCGGCCGCGACATCGATCACATAGACGGTCAGGTCCGCCAACTCGGGACTGAACGTGGCACTCAGATTGTCGCCGCCGCTCTCCACCAGCACCAGGTCGAGTCCGGGGAAGCGCCGTTCCAGGTCATCGATGGCCGCCAGATTCATGGACGCGTCCTCGCGGATCGCGGTATGGGGGCAGCCGCCGGTCTCCACCCCGACGATCCGCTCCGGCGCCAACGCCTGGCTGCGCACCAGGAACTCCGCGTCCTCGCGGGTATAGATATCATTGGTGACCACCGCCACCTGGTAACGCCCGCGCAGACGTTTGCACAGCGTGTCCACCAGGGCGGTCTTGCCGGATCCCACCGGGCCACCCACGCCCACCCGCAGAACACGATCTCGGTTCATTGTGCTGATCCTCCAATAGAACGGTTTACCGCGGCGCACCCGCTCACGAACGGAACAACCGGGTGTACTGGGTTTCATGACGCGCGGCGGCGACGGCAACCCCGGGGGTGCTCGCGCCGATGGCGTCGTCGGGCAACGCCAGGCCCCGGCGCACCGCCGCGCCCAGTTCCTGCCCGATGGCGAACGCGATGCGCTGGCCCGCGCTCTGCCCCAGGGGGACCAGCTTCACCGCCGCGGAGACCTGGTTCTCCAGCCACGCCCAAAGATGGCCGGTCGCCGCCTCCGCCACGCCCAGGTTCCAGCGCGCCGCGGCCAGCGCGAACAGACACGCGAAGCTCGCATCGCGATCCGCCAACCACTCCGCGGCCTCGTCCACCCCGAGCGTCGTCAGGACCCGGGCGAGGGCCGTGCCCAATTGGCGATCCTCCGCCAACAGTTCCGCCGCACCGCGGGTGGCCAGCAGCACCTGGCTCCAATACCGGGCGCGCGCGGGATCCGCGCGGACCCAGGCGTCATGGCAGCGTGCCAGCACCGGTACATCCGCCACTGCCGGGCCGTGGTGGAGATGGCCGCGGATCCAATCGGTGGCGCTGCGCTCGTCGTGTACCCAACCCGCGGCGGCCGCCTGCTCCAGCCCTTGCGAGTAGGCATAGGCGCCGACCGGCAACGCCGGACTGATGAGCTGCCACAAGCGCACGCGCGCGGCCTCCGCGTCCGCGACCGCGGCGGTCTCAATGGCCGTGGGAATGTCCACCGCCGTGCCCCCCGTGAAACGCCCCGGCCTCGGGCTCGAACGGCGCCCGCTCGAACACCACCTGCAGGCCGAGTTCCACCGCCAAGGCGTCCAGCACATGATCGTGCAGGTAACGGACCCAGCCGGACCCGATCTGGAGGGCGACGTGCCGGTTGCCCAGGTGATAGCAGGCGCGCGCCAAGCGCCACGGATCTTCGTGACGGGCGGTGGAAACCGCCTCCGCCGCCGCGCGTACCCGCACCAGGGGCCCATCCTCGGCGCGCAGCAGATCGCCGTGGCGCAGAATGGTACCGCGCGGCAGGAACAGGCCCGCTTCCCGGCCGTCGTCCAATTGTGTGCGCAGCCGGCTGCGCTGGCGGTCGGCGAACGGAAGCGTCACGGTGCTCGGCGCCGCAGCCACCACCGAGTCCGCGGCCAGTTGTTCGATGAGTCGGATCATTCCCACGGTGCAGGCGCTCAGAACAGGAAGTAGCGTTGGGCCAAGGGCAGCACGCTGGCTGGCTCGCAGGTGAGCAGTTCACCGTCGGCGCGTACCTCGTAGGTCTGCGGATCCACGTCGATCCTCGGCAACCAATGGTTATGCACCATGTCCTTCTTGCCGACCGAACGGGTGGCGCGCACCGGGGACAGACGCTTGGCGAGCCCCAAGGGCTCGCCCACTCCCGCGTCATAGGCGGCCTGGGACACGAAGGTCAGAGAGGTCGCCTGCAGGGCCCGGCCGAACGCCGCGAACATGGGCCGGTAGTGCACCGGCTGTGGGGTCGGGATGGACGCGTTGGGGTCACCCATGAGTGCCGCCGCGATGAACCCGCCCTTGATCACCAGCGAGGGCTTGACCCCGAAGAACGCCGGACGCCACAGCACGATGTCGGCGAGCTTGCCCACCTCCAGCGAACCCACCTCGTGGGCGATCCCATGGGTGAGGGCCGGGTTGATGGTGTACTTGGCGACGTAGCGCCGCACCCGCAGGTTGTCGCGGCATGCACCATCGCCGGGCAGGGCGCCGCGCTGTACCTTCATCTTGTGGGCGGTCTGCCAGGTCCGCGTGATGACCTCGCCGACCCGTCCCATGGCCTGGGAGTCGGAGGCGATCATGGAGAATGCGCCGAGGTCGTGCAGGATGTCTTCGGCGGCGATGGTCTCGCGCCGAATGCGCGATTCCGCGAACGCGACGTCTTCCGCGATCGCGGGGTCCAGGTGATGACAGACCATGAGCATGTCCAGATGCTCATCCACGGTATTGACCGTGTAGGGCCGCGTGGGATTGGTGCTGGACGGCAGCACGTTGGGTTCGCCACAGGCGCGAATGATGTCCGGCGCGTGACCGCCGCCGGCCCCCTCGGTGTGGTAGGTGTGGATCACGCGGCCGCGGAACGCCGCCAGGGTATGCTCCACAAAGCCCGACTCGTTGAGGGTGTCGGTATGGATGGCCACCTGGACGTCGTAGTCGTCTGCCACTGACAGGCAGCAGTCGATCGCGGCCGGGGTGGTGCCCCAGTCCTCGTGCAGTTTGAGGCCCATGGCGCCGGCTTCCACCTGCGCGCGCAACGCATCGGGCAGGCTCGCGTTGCCCTTGCCGAGAAAGCCCAGATTCATGGGCAGGCCGTCCGCCGCCTGCAGCATCCGGTGGATGTTCCACACCCCCGGCGTGCAGGTGGTGGCGTTGGTGCCGGTGGCCGGGCCGGTGCCGCCGCCCAGCATGGTGGTGATGCCGGACATGAGCGCCTCCTCCACCTGCTGCGGACAGATGAAATGGATATGGGCGTCGATACCCCCGGCGGTGGCGATCAGCCCCTCTCCGGCGATGACCTCGGTACCGGGCCCGATCACGATCTCGACACCGGGCTGTACGTCTGGATTGCCGGCCTTTCCGATGGCCGCGATGCGCCCCGCGCGGATGCCGATGTCCGCCTTGACGATGCCCCAGTGATCGACGATCAGCGCGTTGGTGATGACGGTGTCCACGGCCTCGGGGGCCCCGCGCTGGCTTTGCCCCATACCGTCACGGATCACCTTCCCGCCGCCGAACTTGACCTCCTCGCCATACAACGTGCGGTCGCTCTCTACTTCGATGAACAACTCGGTATCGGCCAACCGCACCCGGTCGCCGGTGGTCGGGCCGAACATTTCCGCATAGGCCTGGCGGGAGATGCGCGCCATCACGGCTGCTCCAGCGGGCCCATGATCTGGCCCCTGAAACCGAACACCCGGCGCGCGCCCGCGTAGGCGACCAAGGTCACCTCGCGTTCCTGTCCCGGCTCGAAACGAACCGCGGTACCGGCCGCAATGTCGAGGCGGAAGCCGCGCGCGGCATCCCGGTCGAAGGACAAGGCCGCATTGGTTTCGTGGAAGTGATAGTGGGAACCCACCTGTATCGGACGGTCACCGGTGTTGGACACCGTGAGGGTCAAGGTCGGGCGCCCTTCGTTTAGGGTGATCTCACCATCCGCCACCAGATATTCGCCCGGGATCATGCGCAGCCCTCGTTTATAGGATTAGAGATGATTCGCCCGGTCCGGCGCCCAGTCAGCCGATCGGGTTGTGCACCGTGACCAGTTTCGTTCCGTCCGGGAAGGTGGCCTCCACCTGAACCTGATCCAACATCTCGGGCACGCCCTCCATCACATCCTCGCGCATCAGCAAGGTCGCGCCGTAGCTCATCAGCTCTGCAACGCTGGCCCCGTCCCGGGCACGCTCCAGCAACGCTGCGCTGATGTACGCCGCCGCCTCCGGATAGTTGAGCCGGACACCGCGGGCCTTGCGCCGTTCGGCAAGCAGCCCCGCCGTGAACAACAGCAATTTGTCCTTTTCCCGTGGAGTAAGATCCATGGTCTTGTCCTTAGCGGTTGGCGCGGTTGGCAGGTCCCGTCGATGCACGCTGGGCCATCGTCACGTCCTCCAGATCCTGGGTTGCCGGGCGGCGCGGCCCAACACCGCGGGGCGGATGATGGCCCACGCCCGTTCCAGGCAACGCCGGGCCCGCGCAGTACTCTCTCCCAGATACCGGCATACCAGCACCTCATCCAGCAACGACGCCGTAAAACCGGGTTCGTCCACCGCGCACCGGCGCACCTGATCCCGCAACGATGCGTCCGCCGGTAGCGCCACCAGGGTGGCCGATACCGCGTGGCCATGCAGTCCCCATGGCCCATGGAGGACCCCGCCGCCACCCGTCGCTTGCAGCCGTTCCATCAGCAACGGCCGTTCGCCACGGTGGACCTGGAAGCGCTGCGCAATCGACCCGGCCGCAAAGCGTTCGTCCGCCGCCGGGCGGCCGAGGCACAGGATCTCCCAGCCGAGAAAGCGCGCCCCGGGCTCCAGGTCGACGCGCGTCACCGTGTCCAGTGCGCCGCCCTCGAACACGATCAGCTCCTGAGGCAGCCATTCCAGCGCTGCGTCCCTGCGCACCTGCAGGTGTTGTGTCACTACCACGCCCGGCCCGTTGCTGCGGTAGCATTTGGTCGCGCCCGGCGTCGTCATCAGCACGTCGGCCCGGGGCGCGCAATCCACCTCCAGTTCCAACGCGTCGCCCCCGACCATGCCCCCGGGCGGATGAACCAGCACGACGTGACAGACCGGCCCCTCCGGATAGAACGGGCGCTGCACGAGCAGCGGCCCGCAATGGCGGCGATGGGCCAGCACCGTGCGCGCGCCCGTGGGTAGCGTGCGCGGTTCGAAGGCCAACTCCAGGCGCGCCCGCCAGCCGTGCTGCATCGAAACCGCCGCCATGTTCCTGGCCTCTGCTACCCTGGCTGCCACGCGCCCTGAACCCGCCTCCCGTGTCGTCATCCGCCCCGTGATGAGGCAACGGTGGACCCGCTTGCGGACCCGCGGCCCCGCCCTGCACTCGAAACGGGCGTACTGATTGCCTAACTCAGCAAGCTCCATGCCATCACCGGACGGCGCGTGCTTCGTGCGTGGTAGAAACACGCTGTATATCCCTAAAACTTGATGGATTTTCAGCGAGAAACCGGCACCACCGGAAGCCGCTGAATACGCCCCGCGCACCGTTACGGGGCGCGCGGAGACCCGCCGCTTGGGCCGCCACGCGTGAAACCCTGCGTTAGCTGACCTCGAGATAGCGCCGTACCGTGCCGTCATCCAGGTCCGCCATGGCGCCATGGGCCGACACGGCGCCGCGGTCCATCGCATAATAGGTCTGCGCCACGGAGCGCACGAAGGCCATTTTCTGTTCGACCAGCAGCACGGTGAGTCCCATTTCGCGGTTCATGGCCAGGATCGCCCGGCGTATGTCCTCCACCAGGTTCGGCTGAATCCCCTCGGTCGGCTCATCCAGCAGCAGCAGGGTCGGCCGCGCCATCAGCGCCCGGGCCAGCGCGAGTTGTTGTTGTTGCCCGCCGGAGAGATTGCCCGCGCGGCGCCGTAGCATGGTGCGCAACACCGGGAAGTAGGCGAAGATCTCATCGGGGATGGAGGGTTCGGATTCCGCGCACGCGAACCCACCGAGCAGAATATTCTCCTGGACACTGAGCTGGGGCAGGATCTCGCGCCCTTGGGGAACGTAGGCGAATCCGCTGCGGGCGCGGCGATAGGTAGGTGTACTAGAGATATCGACGCCACGGTAGCGGATACTCCCCTGCCACACCGGCAACAGGCCCATCAAGGCCTTCAGAAAGGTGGTCTTGCCGACACCGTTGCGCCCCAGCAGGCAGGTTACTTGGCCCTGGTGTACCTCCAGCGCCGCGCCGCGCACCACGGTAGCGGTGCCATAACCGGTGGTGAGGTTCTCCACCTGGAGGAGGGGCGGGTTCATGCGGTCTCCACTCCCAGATATACTTCGCGCACCTGTCGATCTTCGCTGACCCGTTCGAACGAACCCTCCACCAGTTGGCGGCCCTGGTGAAACACGCAGACCCGTTCGGCGATCCGCCGCACAAAGCTCATGTCGTGCTCGATCACGAGCACTGACCGGGAACGCGCGATCTCTTGCAGGAGTTCCGCGGTACGCGCCACTTCATCCAGGGTCATGCCGGCAACCGGCTCATCCAGTAACAGCAGTTTCGGCTGCATGGCGAGGGCCATGCCAATCTCCAGCCACTGGCGCTGACCATGGGACAGGGACGTCGCGACACTACGCGCGTGCGCCTTGAGCCCGATAGTTTCCAAGGCGGCCTCGATAACTTGCCGGGTATCGTCGGCCAAGCGTCCCGCCACGGCGTGCCAAAGTCCCTTCACAGGCGCGGCGGCCACGCGCAGGTTTTCCCAGACGCTTAGTTCCGGGAAGACACTGGGGGTCTGAAATTTCCGCACCATCCCCAGCCGCGCGATCCGGTAATCGGGCAGTTCCGTGATATCGCGCCCCAGGAACCGTACCGAACCGCTACGTGCGCGGGTCCGCCCGGTGATCACATCCAGGAACGTAGTCTTGCCGGCGCCGTTGGGCCCGATCACCACCGTCAGTCGATTTTCGTACAATACAAAGCTGAGGCGGTCCAGCGCCCGGAAGCCGTCAAATTCCACGACCAGGTCGCTCACCTCCAGTATCGACTCGCCCGACCCGATCATGGCCGGGAACGCCCGGTTCGACGCCGCGCGAGGTCGACAAGACCCATCAGTCCGCGCGGGAAGAACAGCACGACTATCACAAACATCGCGCCGACCAGGAACAGCCAGATGTCAGGATACGCACTGCTCAGATAGTACTTGGCATAGTTGACTACGAGGGCTCCAGCCAAGGCCCCACTGATCGTGCCGCGGCCACCCACCGCCACCCAGATCACCATCTCGATGGATGGCACGACCCCCAGCATCCCGGGCGCGATGATCCCGTTCTGCGGGACATAGAGGGCACCGGCGAGCCCGGCGCACAATCCCGCAAGCCCGAACACGAATGCCTTGAAGGTGGTCGGATTGTACCCAAGGAACCGCAGGCGGTTCTCGCCGTCCCGCACCGCACGGAGCAGGACACCGAAATTGGAACGCGTCAGGATCCAGGCCAGCGCAAAGACCGCGGCAAGGATACACACGGTGAGTTCGTACATCGCGACCTGGGTCCCGCGGGCATAGAAGGAATGCCCGAAAATTGATCCGAAACCGGTCAACCCCGAACTCCCCCCGGTGAACTGTTGCTGGTCCACGACCAGGGTCGAGGCCGCCACCGCCAGCGCCTGGGTAATAATGGAAAAGTACACCCCGCGAATACGGCTGCGGAACACCACGACGGCGAACAGATACGCGAGCAGCCCCGGCACGGTCAGGATCATCAATAGAGTCAGCGAAAAGCTCTCGAACGGGCGCCACAGCAAGGGCAGCGTCGTCACCCCGCTCCAACTCATGAAGTCCGGCAAGGTCCCCGGCGCGAGTCCCTGTAGTTTTAGATACATCGCCGCCAGGTATCCGCCGATTCCGAAGAAGACCCCCTGGCCCAGGCTCAAAATGCCCGCATATCCCCAGATCAGATCCATCCCTACCGCGAGAATCCCCAAAGCCAGAAACTGACCCAGCAGATTGAGGGAGGTCTGATGAAGCACCAGCGGGGCCATACTCGCGGCTACCAACAGGCCGGTGGCCAGCAGCGCGCCGGTACGGACGGGTCCACTTCGGTCCCCTGCGGATGGGGCCGGCACGGCCACGCTGCTCACCGCGCCTCCATGGTCTAGTCCAGCACGCGGGTGACGGAGGGGAACAAACCGCCGGGCCGGGCCTGCAGGAACAGGATGATCATTGTGAACACGACGACCCGGGCCGCGGTGGAGGAAGTGAAGTACTCCACTAATGCATGGACCTCGCCTATTGTGAGGGCGCCGACCACCGTTCCGAGGAGCTGACCGACCCCGCCGAGCACCACTACCATGAACGAGTCGACAATATAATTCTGGCCGGTCGTAGGACCTATGGATCCGATGAGCGCCAAGGCGCATCCGGCGAGTCCGGCAAGGCCGGACCCAAACGCAAAGGTCAGCGCATCGATGCGTCGTGTGGAGATGCCGCAGCTTGCCGCGATCGGGCGGTTTTGCATCACCGCACGCATCATCAGCCCGGTCCGTGTACGGTAAAGGAACATGAAGATCCCGAACAGCGAAAGAGCCGCGAGTCCCAGAATGAACAGCCGTACATAGGGCAACTGCACGGAACTACCCAGCGCCAGCCCGCCGGTAAGCACGGCGGGAGTCCCGACAAAGACGTTGTTGGAACCGAAGATCGTGCGAAAACTCTGTTGCAAAATCAGGCTTAGTCCCCAGGTCGCCAGCAGGGTTTCCAGGGGACGGCCGTATAGATGCCGAACCAACAGCACTTCGATTACCCAACCGAGGAGCGCGCTGACCAGAAACGACATCGGTATGGCAACCGCATACGACCACCCAGACAAATCTGGCGCGAGGTGCGCGAAGGCCTGTTGGCAAAGATAGGCCGTGTATGCGCCCATGGTCATCAGTTCGCCGTGGGCCATGTTGATCACGCCCATGAGCCCGAATATCACCGCCAGGCCCAGGGCCATCATCAACAGGATCGATGCCGTGCTCAAGCCGGTGAAGATCTGTGAAAATGCGGCTGCAGCATCCATCCACGCGCACCTCGCGTCAGTTTATCCGTAGTCCTGAACTGGGAAACGCGCTTTTAGCGTTTCACCAATCCACCGCGTGCCCAATCACATACCATGTTGGAGATGTAACGGCTGTAGGGCTCCGGCTTAACCAACCCATCGGACTTCCATGCCTCTTTGAACATGCCGTTTTCGGTAATCTCACCGATGCGCGCGATCTGATACATGTTCTGGTTGCCCGGATCCACATGCACTTCACCCTGCGGGGCATTGAAGCGCACCTTGCCGACCGCGGCACGAACCGTCATTGGGTGGAAACTCTTGGCCTTCTCGACCGCAAGTTTCCATAGGTAGACGTTGAGATATCCGTGCTCGATGGGGTCATCGGTAACCTGGGAAGTCCCGTAGCGCTTCTTGAACTCGGAAACGAATTTCGGATTCGTAGCAGTATCAGTGGTCTCGAAGTAGTTCCAGCTCGCGTAGTGGCCCTTGCAGTACTGCGGCCCGATGCCCTGGACCTCCACCTCGGCGACACTGACCGCCAAGATGGGCGCCTTCTCCGGAGTGAGTCCTGCCGCCGCGTACTGCTTGTAGAAGGCGACGTTGCTGTCCCCGTTGATGGTACTGAAGACGACATCGGCCCCGGACTCGCGGATCTTGTTCACGATGGTCGCGAACTCCATGTGGCCGAGGGGCGCGTATTCCTCACCTGCAAGCGTGCCGCCCATGGCCTTCAACTGACCCTTGATGATCGCGTTCGCGGTCCGTGGGAACACGTAATCCGATCCGACGAGGAAGAATTTCTTCCCCTTGTTCTTCAACAGCCAGGTCACGGCAGGCTCGATCTGCTGATTCGGGCAAGCGCCGGTATAGATGATGTTGGGGGAGCACTCATTGCCCTCGTACTGGACGGGATACCACAACAGGTTTTTGTATTGCTCGAAGACCGGCTTGACGGCCTTACGACTCGCCGATGTCCAACAACCGAATACCGTTGCGACGTGATCCCGGGTGATCAGCTCGCGCGCCTTCTGCGCGAAGGTTGGCCAATCCGATGCACCGTCGACCACCACCGGTACGATCCGTTTCCCCATAACGCCGCCGGCGGCGTTGACCTCCTCGATCGCCATCAACTCGGCGTTCTTGACCGGGATCTCGCTGATCGCCATGGTCCCGGAGAGGGAGTGCAGGATGCCGACCTTTACGGTACCGCCGGCCAAAGCCTCCGGCATCTTGCCGATCAGGCCTGGGCCCATTGCGGTGGCCCCCACAGCGAGCGTGCTCTTGATGAAATTTCTGCGATTCAGTTTCATCGGGAACTCTCCTTCCAAATCTTATGGGTTTTTGGCTGCCACGATCACTGGCTACTGTTAAAACGCGAAGAGGAACTGGGCGGCCACGGTATCGTCACTCTTGTGGAAGGTCCCATTCGTCGCACTCTGGAACGCCGCGATGTTGGCCCAATCATGGCGATACTCCAACTTCACGGTGAGATACTTTGCGGGGTAAAACAGCAGCGCGGTGGTAAGCGCCTGCCTGCGGGTTCCCTCATTCGGATTCGTCGGATCGGTGATGAAGCCGTCCTGAAAGTCACCGACAATATGGCCGCCGTTCTTGGTGTCATCCAGATAGTCGTAACGGAGCGTGGCGCCAACCATGGGCATGATCTTGTAGTTACCCAGCAAGGAGAATCCGTACCATTCCGCGGCCTGGCCATTCGCCGCACCGCGATCCTGATAGCCGTGGTCGAACTGCCCGCTGAGGGTCACCGGCCCACTGGCGTAGGTGGCATCCAAGTCGTTGAAATAGCGTGTAGTAGGGCCGATGGTGGCAGGGTTGGCGGTCGCGACCTTGCCGATCGTGCCGTACAGGCCATAGCTGAAGGAGGATGTAGGTGCAACCGAGAACCGGTATTCCAGGGTTGGTTCCCGGAAGCTGGTGTTGAAAGTGGTGTTCCAGGTGTTGGCAATGAGCACTTGCGCCGTATACGGCCCGGTCGCGTACTGGCCACCGGCCCCGGTGAAGAACCCGGGCTCACTGAAATCGTACAGGAGGTTGTGGGTGACCGTGTACATCGAAGTGGAAGTCTCGGATTCGTAGCCGTCCCACGCCGGGATCTGACCACCGATCACTGAGAACTTGTCGGTCACCGGAACGGTGAAGTTGGCGGCGTTGATAATGCTGCCGGAAGCGGCGCCGTATCCGCGGTTGGGCATGATCTGGATATCGATCGAGCTACCACCCGCGAACTTCTTGTTGACGTCCAGAAACAGGTCGCCGAAGGTGCTGTGGTAAAAGGTGTAAGGGGCGTTCTTATCGCCGAAAAAGAACGAGGCGATGTTCTGCTGGCGATTGTAGATGTACGTTGGATCGATATAGCCGGAAACGGTTATCCCGCTCAGAAGCCCGGCGGGCCCTTCGAGCTGGTTGACCTTGGCGGTCAGCGTACTTACCTGTTGACTAAGACTTTCGTCGGCTGCCGCGAACCCCGGTATTGTGAGCAATGCCACCCCGAGCAAAGTAAGTGCGTGGGTGTGGCGGCTGTGTAAAGAGCGAGCTTGTGACATGGCATTGTTCTCCGTGTTAATCCCCTGGCGAACAGCGCGCACCCGGGAATGGGCGCGTGTGTCGTGTTACCGAGTCGAAGGCTGTAATGCAACAAGCGGGCCACGCGATACCAGGGCCGAAAATTGTCGTGCTATCAGCTAATTAACAACAGTGCCTGGCTGCGCAAGGACACTTGCCGGGACCGAGGGCGCATCAGTTCGGTGCGCGGATGCGCAAATGGTGTGCGTTCGAGCCGGTGTAGCACTGATTTAGGGCGGGGCCGCCACGGATCGCTTGAGCAACGCGGCCCACGAGTTATTACCGGCGCCGAATGTCGGTGGTGCGCACGGCGGCGGGTGCGCGAAACCGCTCCGGAAGGCAACGCACGGCGCCCCTCAAACGGTAAAATTCCGGGACCGATCAGGTCAACGCGGGAATCGCGCCCCTAAGCTGCTGGCCGGCGGCGCATACCACGGGGCTGGTGGGTCGTAAGCGTTCAAACCAGGCCGTTATTGATCCGCGACCGCGATATCTGATTTCATGGGATTGTGGGCGAACTTCGTTTTCCAAACACGCGGCGTGAGAT
>NCBI01000038.1 GCA_002255365.1 Chromatiales bacterium 21-64-14 | reverse complement strand
CACTTCCCTGCGTGCGCGGGTCATACGTTCCTCCTTGAACGTCTATGACAAGTTCCACAATAAACCTACTCCCTCACCCCACAGCGGTCAAGATTCGTGAGTGTCCCATTCTTTTCCCATCAGCCCATAGCGGTCAAGATTCGTGGGTGTCCCATTCTTTTCTCTCAGCCCACAGCGGTCAGGATTCGTGGGTGTCCCATTCTTTTCTTCTTTTCCATGAGGGGGCTTTAGTCATGAAGAGACGTTCACAAGTACAATGGCGCGCGCTGTATCAACAGCAGCAGCATAGCGGTCTGAATTCGGCCAGATGTTTTAATTCACATTGTTTGGCCGTGTATTTCCTGAGAGAATCAAGCTTATTTGACGTGTGCAATCCAACCCATTGAATTTCCCTGTGCGGTCGTTCCCTCCAGGGGGCGGCGGCGGGGAGATGGATCCCGCGACGCCGTGGTCCGGTTCCACCGGACCCCCGTAGTCGGGTCCCCACGAGGCAGGTATGGATCTGGTTCCCGCAGGCGCGCTTGGTGCCGGTGCCCTTTCCCTTGGGCTGGGCCTGGATCTGTTCACCGCATTCTGGATCGGGATGCTGCATGGGATCACGCCGGACGAACATACTTGGCCCATCACCTTCAGCTACTCGGTGGGCAGTTACAGCCGCAAGGGTGGCATGCGTGCCGGGTTCCTGTTCTCCGCGACCTTCGCGGTCCAGCGCGCCCTCGCCTGCGAACTGGCGTACTTCGCGCTGCTGGATTTCATCCACCATCCGCGCTGGAATTTTTACATCTACATAATAGTGGGCGCGGTGATGGCGGCGTCCGGCTGGTACACCCTGAGGCGCGGACGTGTACCCCATCTGTTTCACGGTGCCGCGGGGGATGCGGCGGACCCGAAGCCGATCCCCGGCTATATGCCGCTGGTCCATGGGTTCATCGCGGGCTGGGGTACCGGTGGCTTCGCGCTGATCCTCTACACGGTGCTGGCGCCCGCCACCGGTAGTCCATACTTGGCGTTCCTTCCCGGGCTCCTGTTCGGACTCGGGACCATGGTGGCCCAGATGCTGCTAGGGTGGGCTTTCGGTGCCTGGATGGCGCGCCGCCGGCTGCCCGACGCCGCGCGCGCCTATGTGGCCCACCGGGTGGCGGGCCGGACCCTGGCCGGCGGCGGGCTCGCGTTCGTACTGGTAGGTGCCGCGGGGCTCGCCGATCCGGCGATCGGTGCCTGGGGGATTGCCACCGGCCTGAATATCCCCAATCTCTCCCATGTGGATGTGGGGTTCTTTCTGGCCGTGGTCGTGCTGTTCTCGGTGGCGGCGTACGCGTTTATTAGTGCGCTGCGCGAGATCCGCGCGGCAGGGGAGTGCTGATCACGGCCTCTACCGCGGATCGCACGGCGGCCAGTGACGTATCCAGGGGAATGTTCGGGCGCCGCGCCGAACCATTGATGATTGCCGCGAAGGCACCCCAGCCTCCATGCGGGGAACGGAAGTAGCCCGCTACGCCAAATACCGATACCGGTTCCGACAGGGAACCGGTCTTCACGGCGATGCGCGTGCGCCACACCGGGGCGCCCTGGGCCAGCATCGGGACCGGCGTATGGGCGGGCACCGTGAGGGCGCCGAGGAAGGCGGGGAAGTCGCCGGCACGCAAGTACATATGGTTCAGCAGTGCGACCAGATCCCGGGCCGACAACGCGTTGCGCACCGTCAACCCGCTCCCGCTCCAGAACACCGGATGGGCGTCCGCGCCTCCGACGGCGCGGAATGGCCCGCGGGCGTTGATCGCGCCCGCGTATTGTTCCAGCAGCCGCCCGGCGTCCCGCAGATCGACTTGCCGTCGTGGGATCTGCGCCGCCGCCAGATCCAGGGCCAGCGTATCGGCCATGTAGTTGTTGCTGTAGGTCAGCATCTTGCGAAGTTCGATGCCCAGGGGCTCGCCTTCCACCGCGGCTACCCGCTGATTCTGGGGCGCGGGGGGCCGGGATTCGGTACGGATCGTCCCGGTGATGCGCACACCGGCCTGCTGGAGGAACGCCCGGAGCAACTGGCCCGCCTGCCGGTCGGGGTCCGAGACGGAACGATACACCCGCACCACCGGACCGTTGGCCGGAACCCGGCCCGATACCGTCACCACATCGGTGTCACCCTCGGTGCGGCGGGTCACCCGGACGGCGGCCGCGACGTTGGCGGGCCCGGTCTGCACCGCACCGACCAGACGGATCATCGGGATTGCGAAGGGTTCCAGCGCCAGCCGCGCGGGCTCCCCGGGGTGTGCGGCGGGGATCACCGCTACGCTGACGGTGGCATAGTCCACGCCCGCCGCGGACAGGGGTGCGTTGTAGGCGTTGTGGCTGGTGCGCAGTGCATGGCACCGGTCGGCGGCGGTGCAGTTCACCGGCGCGAATCCGGCCGCGTTGATGATCAGATCCCCGTCAACTTCCTGGATCCCGCGTTGCCGAACACCGGCGGCGAGTGACCACAACCCGGCGTTGGTAAGGGAAGGATCCCCGATGCCTTGGAACACCAAGTCGCCCTGGAGCCGGCCGTCGCGTATCGTGCCCCGGCTAGTGAACGCCGTCGTGAAGGTCTTCTCGGCGCCCCAGCGTTCCAGGGCATAAGCGGCGGTGTACAGCTTGGTCAGGGAGGCGGGGACCAGCCGCTGACTCGGGTCGAGGGCGGCCACCACCCGCGGGTGGCCGAGGTCCACCGCCAGGAAGCTTACCCGCGCGCCGGTTCGCTGTAATGCGGCCAGCGTTGCGAGACTCGGTTCGGGGGACGCCGCCACTCCGCGGAACGCGGTGATCGCGCATAACGTCCCCAAGACAACGGTCGCCACCCGACGTCGTGACCGCGGCTGCTGGGTGCCCGCGCCGTTCCACCGTACTTCAGGCGTGCCCACGGAGTTCGTTGCCAATTGCTGCCCCCTCGAATGTGGTCCTGATGTGGTCCTGATGTGGTCCTGATCACGCGCCGCTGTTGCTACCGAGATTGCGCGGCACACGCTAGCGCCGCTGTGCCACGTCGGCCGGCGTGCGAAGGATGTCAGAGGATCCGCGACCCGGCGTGGGCCGGTGGGGAGTGTACGGCGGTTGCGATACGCGGCCAACCCCGCTCCGGATCGGCCCGTGACGGGACCGTGGCACGTCCGGACCCATTGCGCTTGGGCGGGGTACGCGCGCGGCGGCATCCACTGTAGCCGGCTTACCGATGCACCGGTGCCGCCTCGTTGCGAGCGCACCCGACGCCCGCTAGCCTCTATGAGTACTGCGGGTTAGGCCACCGGCTCCGGTGGCGCCCATCCGGAACAAACCGGGCGGTGCGAGCGTAACGCCCGGCGCGTCGGCAACGGGCAGACCGCAGGCCGTCAGGTCTGAAGACCGGCGCGCTCCACGAACCGGAACACGTCCCGGGCGGATGGAAAGGTCCGCGTCATGGGGCGGTCGTTGATGGCGCCGACCCAATAGGCGGGGAGGGCATCGCCCTTGAAGACGGGTCGCGCGACGACGGTATGGCCGTTGATCTTCTTGGAAAGGCTCATGGCGTATGCACCGCTGTCTTTGATCTTCGTTGCGCCAGTCCGGCCTGGGTTGGAACTCCGTTAGATCGGAATCGGCGCAACTGTGGAAGCCTGCGGACACGCACCGTCCCGTACGCGTTCCTCTCGCCTAGTGCACAGCAAATTCGGTGCCATTCACCACTAACAGCAATTATTTCAATAATCTGTAGACCAGGTTCGGGACCGGGACCGGGGTATCGATGGTCCTGGCAGGATCGATTGTAAAAAAGTTCGACACTGGGGCCGCGCCGGAGCGGGCAACATCAGCATAACCAACTGTTTTAGATAATGTAATTGGGTTATTTCCGGATCTGGTTTGAATTCTCCAATCCGCCGACATTCCGTGCTTTACCCGGCTATTACCGTTTAAGCAACTAATATATAAGCGTTTTTACTATTCTCGGGGTGTAAAGAAAATCGACGTATGGGGCTTCAAGTCTCCCGTGCGGGGCAGGACGCCCCGTGTAGCGCCGCGTTTGGGAGCGCCTACAGCGTGCCGCGGACCGGTGCGCCGCAAGGGCCCCTCTTTACTCGCGGGGGCAACACCGCAGACGGCCGGCCTGCGGTCGGTCCGCCGGGAGTTCGCCCAAGGCATCCGGTCACGGCGCGGGGTCGCGTCTATGGCCCGCGCTTTTGGCAAGCTCCGCAACGTGGGACGGGCACTTTGGTGAATTTCGGAATCGGGTCTCCCAGCGTGCAACGCTACGTTGGTGGACCGGCCTGCCGTCGCGGCATGCAGTCGTATTATCACGTATAACGGTGGGCGGATCTCTCCGCTCGGGAGAGGGAGGACGTGTTGCATGGAATCCAACCTGACCTTGGCCCTGGTGCTGGTGGCCACCCTGGGGATTGCCACCCAGTGGCTGGCATGGCGATTCCATCAACCGGCCATCGTGCTGTTACTGGTGGCGGGTTTGCTGGTGGGGCCGGTCCTTGGCTGGCTTCATCCGTCCCAGGACTTCGGCAACCTGCTGCACCCCATCATCCGCCTCGGGGTGGCGATCATCCTGTTCGAGGGAGGGCTCAACCTGCGCCTGCACGAGTTGCGGGAGGCGGCGACCGGGGTGAAGCGATTGGTGTCGGTGGGGGTGGTGTTGAGTTGGGGATTGGGCAGCGCGGCGGCGCACCTGATCGGCGGGTTGTCGTGGCCCGTGGCGTTGGTGTTCGGGGCCATCACCGTGGTGACCGGTCCCACGGTGATCATGCCGATGCTGCGCCAGGCGCGGCTCAACCGGCGTCCGGCCTCCTACCTGAAGTGGGAGGGCATCATCAATGACCCGGTCGGCGCGCTGCTGGCGGTGGTGGTATTCCAATACTTCATTTCGACGGAGGCGAACGCGGGGTTCTCCCGGGTGATGGCGGGCCTGGCCGTGGCCCTGGTGGCCGCTGCACTGTTGGGGGTTGGGACCGGCCAGTTACTGGGGGCCGCGTTTCGCCGTGGTTATGTGCCCGAGTTCCTCAAGGGGCCGGTCCTGTTCGCGGCCGTGCTGCTGATCTACATCGTCGCCAATCTGGTCCAGAACGAAGCCGGGTTGATGGCGGCAACGGTGTTCGGGATCAGCATGGGCAACCAGCGCCTGGCGGCGATCAACGAGATCCGGCGTTACAAGGAATACATGACGGTGCTGCTGGTCTCGGGGGTGTTCATCATCCTCACGGCGGACCTCGATCCGGGGGTGCTGGCGCAGCTCGACTGGCGCAGTGGGGCGTTGCTGGCGGCGCTGGTCTTTCTGGTGCGCCCCACGGTGGTGTTGTTGGCCACCTGGGGTGCCGGCATGAGCTGGCAGGAACGTGCGCTGGTGGCGTGGATCGCGCCGCGGGGGATCGTCGCCGCGGCGGTGGCCGCGGTGTTCGCCCCGGAAATGGTGGCCCATGGCTACGCCGATGCCAGCGTGCTGGTGCCGCTGGTGTTCTCTCTGATCCTGATCACGGTGGTGCTGCACGGGCTGAGTATCCACCGGCTCGCGCTGTGGCTGGGACTCGCCTCCACCCGTCGCAACGGCATCCTCATCGTCGGTGCCTCACCCTGGACGGTGGAGTTGGCGCGCGTGCTCCAAGATCTGAAGGTTCCAGTGCTGATCGTGGACCAGTCCTGGGACCGCCTGAAGCCGGCACGGTTGTCGGGCCTGCGAGTGTCTTTCGGCGAGATCCTGTCGGAGAGTTCCGAGGAGTCCCTGGAGCTCAACGATATCGGCTATCTGCTGGCCTCGAGTTACAACGACGCCTATAACGCCCTGGTCTGCACCCGGTTCGCGCCGGAGCTGGGCCGCAACCGCGTGTTTCAGCTGCGCCTCCACGCCCGTGACGAGGACGATCCGCGCGCCCTGGTGCATACCATGCGGGGGCAGGTGGTGTTCGACGAGCAGGCGACTTACGATGAATTGATGCGCCGCCACTACCAGGGTTGGCGGTTCCAGAAGACGCGCCTCACCGAGGCCTACGGCTACGAGGACTTCCGCCGCGACTGTCCGGCGGATGCGCTGCACATGGTAGTGGTGCGGGACAACGGGGATGTGGTGTTCCAATCGCCGAAGACGCCCGTGAAACCCCGAACCGGGGACGCGGTGGTGTGTTTTCTCAAGGAACCGGAGCCGCTGCAACTGCGCCCTGATACCGGGTTACCGGGCAAACTGCCGGCCGATCCCAAGGTCGCGGAGTCGTGAGCTGCCGCGACCCTCAGCGCCGCGGCGTCGGTCCAGGCTCCGGGTGGATGTCTCCCGTGTGGACCTGATAATTACCGCGCTGCCGGTCGGCGCAGTAGCGGCGCAGGGTCTCCCGGACCACCGGGAATGCCAAGCGGTCCCAGGGGATGTCGCGTTCCTCGAACAGCGCCACCTCCAAGCTCTCGGCGCCGGCGGCGAATTCCGGGACCGCCAGTTCGCCGCGGAACATCAGGTAGACTTGGCTGATGTGCGGGATGCTGAACAGGGCGAAGAACTGGGTGATCTGCACCACCGCGCGTGCCTCCTCCAGGGTCTCGCGGGCGGCGGCCGCGGCGCTGGTCTCGCCGTTTTCCATGAACCCCGCGGGCAGTGTCCACAAGCCATAACGCGGCTCGATGGCGCGCCGGCACAGCAGCACGCGGTCCCGCCATTCCGGGATGCATCCGGCGACAATCTTCGGGTTCTGGTAGTGGATCGTCTGACAGTGGTCGCAGATGTAGCGCGGCAGATTGTCCCCCGCGGGGACGCGCCGTTGCACCGGGGCGCCACACTGGCTGCAGAATCTCATCGGTCGTGCCGCTGGGTAGGGACTCGGAGCGAACCAGGAAGGGTCATAGTGGGCGACCTTAACAAAAAATATCGAACCTGCCCAGGTGGGCGGTGCGCGCGCCGGTAGCCGGCCCGCAAGGCTTGGACTATGATCGTGTACGGCACACGCTGACCCGGTAACTCCATGTACACGGAATATTTCGGCCTGCGCGAACAACCGTTCTCGCTGACGCCGGATCCCCACTTCCTCTATCTGAGCGCGCGGCACCGGGAGGCGTTGGCGCACTTGGTGTTCGGGGTCGAGCAGGGCGGGGGCTTCGTGCAGCTCACCGGCGAGGTGGGCACCGGCAAGACCACGTTGTGCCGGTCCCTGCTGGAGCAGCTTTCGGACCGCGTCGACGCGGCGCTGGTGTTGAGCCCGCGGATGTCGGCGGGGGAACTGCTGGCGGCGGTGTGCGATGAGCTGAATATTCCTTATGACTCGAAAGCCACCTCGCCAAAACCCCTGGTGGATGCGATCAACCAGCATTTACTGACGGCCCACGCACAGGGCAGGCGCACAGTGGTGATCATCGATGAGGCCCAGAATCTCACCCCCGATGTGCTCGAGCAGGTGCGGTTGCTGACCAACCTGGAGACCGCCAAGCATAAGCTGCTCCAGGTGATTCTGGTCGGCCAGCCCGAGCTGCGCGACCTGCTGGCGCGCAGTGATCTGCGGCAACTCGCCCAGCGCATCACCGCGCGCTATCACCTCACCCCGCTCAACCTGCGCGAGACCGCTGCTTATATCCAGCACCGTCTGGCGGTGAGCGGTGCTTGGCGCTCGTTGTTCACCGACGGTGCCCAACGGCGCGTGCACCGGGTGACGGGGGGCGTACCGCGATTGATCAATGCGGTTTGCGACCGTGCGTTGCTGGGTGCGTACTCGCAGGAGCAGCAGCAGATCGACGCACGCTTGGTACGCGCGGCGGCGGCACAGGTCCTGGGACCCGGCGTGAGTCCCGGGCGGCGCTCGGTGCACCGGGCGCGATGGCTGGCGGCCAGCGGGCTGCTGGTGCTCATGGTGCTGGCGGCTTGGTGGCTGCACGGACACCCCGTGCGGGCGTGGCGCGCTCAGGCGCAACAGGTCGTGGAGCATGTGGAGGCCGCGCTGCGGGGCCCGGCGCGACCGCGCACTGCGCAACCGGCGGCGCCCGCCGGCACGGGCGTGGTGCGGGACGCCGCGGGCACGCGGTTCGCTCAGATCCTGGCCCAGCCGCCCAGCCCCGGGGAGGACCAGGCGGCATTCGTGTCCCTGTTTCATGAGTGGGGCCTGCACTATCGGGCCCTACCCGGGGATACCGCCTGCGAGCGTGCCCAGGGCGCCGGTCTGCGCTGCCTGTACCGCTCCGGTAATTGGAGCCGTCTGCGGCGCTATGACCGGCCGGCGATCCTGGCGCTCACGGGTCCCGGCGGCTATCGTCACCAGGGGGTGCTGATGGCCCTCACCGGTGATCAGGTCACCCTGCAGTTGGGAGGCCGCGCCTTGGAGATCCCCCAGGCAGTGGTGGGCCGATATTGGTATGGAGACTATCTGCTGTTGTGGAAGCCACCCTTGGGCACCACCCTGATCCTGCCGGGCACCCGGGGACCGGCAGTCGAGTGGTTGCGTGACCACCTGGGGCAGGCGGATGGAACCCCGCTTCAGGGGTCGGAACCGGGTTTCTTCGATGATACTCTCAAGAGCCGCCTGCTGGCGTTCCAGCTTCACCATGGGCTGCGCTCCACCGGGACCGCTGACGTGGACACACTGATTCTGTTGAATACCCTGACTGGTAATTCCGACCTGCCGCGGCTGGATTCCACCGCGACCTACGCCTCCGAGGGCCCCCATGTCGTACATCCTTGAGGCACTTAAAAAGTCGGAACGGGCGCGCGGCCAGGGCGCGGTCTCGCCACTCACCATCGATCTGCGCACCGCCGCGCCCGCGACCCTGCGCCGTCCCTGGGGCCCGTGGGCCGCGGGCGCGGCGGCCGGGATCGTCGTCGCCGTGGCATCGGCGTGGTGGATCCTGCACGAACGGAGCCCGGTCCCCGCTCCGGCGCTAGCGCCGGGACCGGCCGTGTCGGGGTCCATCGCCCGCGCCCCGGCGCCGCTGACCCCGCCTTCAGTCTCGAAGCCCCAGGTGACGAAGCCGAGCGGAACGCGGCCGGTACCCGCGTCACCCGCGCCGTCGCCCTCGGTGACGCCCGCGCCTTCCGCGGCGGCGCCGGTCGTGCCCACCGCGCCGCCGGTTCGCGCGCCAGCCTCCCTGGCGGGCCAAGCCCGCACCGCGCAGACGCACCAGCCGCTGGCGCCGCCGGAGTACACTGCAACCCGTCCCCAGGAGCCGGTGCCACGCCTCGATCAGCTTCCGCCCAGCTTTCGTGCCTCACTGCCCCCACTTCACATGGATGTCCATGTCTATTCTCCGGATCGCGCACTGCGTTTCGTACTGATCAATCTGCACAAGTACCGGGAGGGGCAGCGCCTGCCGGGGGGCGAGGTGCTGGAGGAGATTACCCCGGACGGCATTATCTTGCGGTATCAGGGCCGTCGTTTCCTCGTGCCGCGGCCATGATCACCGGCGCGAGCGGTCCCCCGCCCCGTCCACCCGCAGTGCGTGGCGTGCAGTGGAGTTCGCGGTGACGTCCGCTACTGCGGCGGACCGTTATTATCGTTATGCGGAGCTGACGGCGTGGCTTCAGGAGCTGCAACGCCGGTTTCCGCAACTGGTACGTTTGGAGGCCATCGGCCGTAGCCATGAGGGCCGGGAGATCTGGCTCGTCACCGTGTGCGCGGCCAGCGGCGGCGCGCCCGGGGACCGGCCTGCCCTCTGGGTGGACGGCAATGTGCATGCCACGGAGCTGGCGGCTTCCAGCGCCTGTTTGTACCTGCTCCACGCCCTTGCCGAGGGCTACGGTTCCGACCCGGACATCACCCGCTGTCTCGATACCCGCACGTTCTACGTCTGTCCGCGGCTCAATCCTGACGGCGCTGAATGGGCCCTGGCGGAGCACCCGAAGCTGATCCGATCCAGTACCCGCCCCTACCCCTACGACGAGGCACCCGCGCAGGGGCTCGTATCCGAAGACATGGACGGGGACGGCCGTATCCTGACCATGCGCATCCCGGATCCCAACGGGCCGTGGAAGGTCTGCCCCCAGGAACCGCGCTTGCTGGTGCGACGCGAGCCGGCGGAGACCGGCGGACGGTATTTCCGGCTGATGCCGGAGGGTCGCGTAGAAGGTTACGACGGGGTGTCCCTGGCCGTCGCCCCGCCCCGGGAGGGTTTGGATCTCAACCGCAATTATCCCGGCCACTGGCGTCCGGAGCCGGATCAGAAGGGTGCCGGGCCGTACCCCACGTCGGAACCTGAGGTGCGCGCCGCAGTGGATTTCATCGTGGGACATCCCAACATCACCGGGGCGGTGGCCTTCCATACATTCAGCGGCGTGGTGTTGCGCCCTTATTCCCATCAGGATGACCAAGCGTTGCCCGCCGAGGACCTGTGGACCTATCAGAAGATCGGGGCCAAGGCCACGGAACTCACCGGGTATCCGGCGATCTCGGTGTTCCACGAGTTCCGGTATCACCCGAAGGAGGTCATCACCGGTGCATTCGATGATTGGATGTACGAGCATCTCGGCGTATACGCGTGGACGGTGGAACTGTGGAGCCCCCAGCGTCAGGCGGGCATCCGGGACTACAAGTACATCGACTGGTTCCGGGAACATCCCCTGGAGGACGATCTGCGGTTGTTGCATTGGAACGATGAGGCCCTCGATGGCAGAGGCTACGTCGACTGGTATCCCTATGCGCATCCTCAACTCGGGCCCGTGGAGCTGGGGGGCTGGGATTATCTGTACACGTTCCGCAATCCGCCACCGGCATTGCTGGAGCGCGAGGTAGCGCCGTTCGCCGGCTGGCTGGTGTGGCATTTATTGATCGCCCCGCGCCTGGAGATCCTCGAGGCTGGCGTGATCCCCGTGGGCAAAGACGTCTATCGGGTGCGTCTGGTGGTGCACAACACCGGTTGGTTGCCCACCTGCGTCACCCGGCACGCGCGGGATCGAAAACTGGTGCGCGGCGTGGTCTGCGAGATCCACCTCCCGGATGGGGCCGGTCTGGTGGAAGGCCTGCGGCGGGTGGAAGGGGGCCAGCTGGAGGGCCGCGCGTACAAGCCCTCCGCGCCGAGTGACTGGAGCGCCGACCCCACCGAAGACCGCACCAAGGTGGAATGGCTGGTGCGCGCGCCGCCCGGCGCGGCGCTGCGGCTGACGGCCCGCCATCCGCGCGCCGGGTGTGCTGAGGTCACGGTCGCGGTTGCGACGGATTGAACCCGTTTTCCGGCCGGCGGTGGAACCCTGCCCGCGCTTGAGATTCGGGATGTGGGGCACGCTCGCGCAAGGCGGCGGACGTGGTGTGCTATGGTAGGGGTCCCGGGCCAGGGGGGAAGACCGCCCGCGGGAACGTGCCTGCGGGGTTGTCGCTGCGGCGGCGGCGAACGCGGAATACCCTGTGCGGGCGGGCTTGATCTGTAGTACCGCCACTTCCTTGTCTGTTCCCGTACGTCCGTTGCGCCGCTGGTGCCCCGTATCTTGCCGATACGCCCACGGGCACTGCAGCGCGGCGGATCCGAATTCCCTGAAAGGAGCCTCGCATGGACCAGATGCATCAATTGACTGAATATTTTGCCGGCCTGGATTGGGTTGCCATCGGCGGTGCGGTGTTCCGCATGCTGCTCATCCTGGTAGTGGCCCAGGTGTTGGTGACCCTGTTGGGTAAGGTGTTCCGGCGCCTGGAGGATCAGTTCACGCGCCGCGCGGAGGCCGCGGGCGAGGGTGCCGGCGAGGCGAAGAAGCGCGCCGAGACCCTGGTGCGCCTGTTGCGTCAGGGTGCCTTGCTCCTGGTCTGGGTCGTGACCGGCCTGGTGTTGCTCGGCCAGTTCGGAATCAACATCGGCCCGGTCCTGGCCAGCGCCGGTGTCGCGGGGCTGGCGGTGGGCTTCGGTGCCCAGAATCTGGTGCGCGATGTGATCTCCGGTTTCTTCATCATCCTGGAGAATCAAGTCCGGGTGGGGGACGTGGCGGTGGTCAACGGCACCGGCGGTCTGATGGAGGCGATCAATTTCCGCACCCTGGTGCTGCGCGATCTGTCCGGTACCGTCCATATCTTTCCCAATGGCGCCATCAACAGTTTGTCGAACCTGACCAATGAATGGTCGGCCTACGTGTTCGATATCGGCGTGGCCTACAAGGAAGACACCGACCGGGTAGTGGAGGTGCTGGGGCACGTGGCCAAGGAACTGCGCGACGACGACTACTTCGGCCCCTTGCTGGTGGACGACGTGGAGATCTTCGGCGTGGATAAGTTCGACGATTCCGCGGTGGTGATCAAGGGCCGGATCCGCACCAAGCCCATCAAGCAGTGGGAGGTGGGGCGTCAGTTCCTGCGGCGCGTGAAGAAGGCCTTCGACCGGGAGGGTATCGAGATCCCGTTCCCGCACCGGTCGCTGTATGTGGGCGAGGCCACCAAGCCGCTGGCGGTACAGCTGCTGCAGGCGGCGGGTCGTCCCGCGTAGCGGGTTGTCCCTGCGGGCGGCTTCCGGGTGGGAGCCGGGGCGGAAGCTATTGGTTCAGATTGATCGCGAGGGTCTGCGGCGCGCCGTTACGCTGCAGGGACACTTCGATGTTGTTTGCGGTACGCAGCTTGCTGAGCACCTCGATACCGTTGCGCGGATCATTGAGGGCGATCCCGTTTACGGAGGTAATGAGGTCGCCGGGGTGCAGCCCGAGGCGCGTGAACAGGGCGCGGTCCTGGCTGGGATAGACCCGGAAGCCAAGAAACTGTCCCCCCTGGCGGGCCGGGACCAGACGCAGGAGCTGGAAGATGGACTGGGGATTGCGTACCAGCTGGTCCCGGTAGGCGCGCAGCTCCTGGGCCACGCCGGCGTCGGATGCCGCTGGCTGGAACGCGCTGGAGGGGCTGATCCCCACGACCGATTGATCCTGGGGCAGGCGCAGGGTCTCGTAGTGACCGTTGCGTTCCAGGAGCACCCGGTCCGGGTAGATCTCCTTGAGGATCGCATTGCCCGGGAGGAGGTCTCCGACCCGGTAGGGTTTCTGATCGACGTTGGGGGCGGAGATGATGGCGCGCGCCGCCTGCGCGTCGGTGGCTGCCAATACCCCCTGGAGTACCAGCTGCAGGGTGGTTTCCGGCGCGTTCACGGCGTTCGCGCGCGCCTGGTTCGGCAGCGCCACACCGAACAGGTGCAGGGCGGCGATCTCCGCGACGGAGGGCAGCCCGGTGGCTCCGGGGGCGGGGCTGGAGACGATGGGATTGGCTGCTGGCGGCGGTCCCGGACGGGGCGCGGGAACCATGAGCCAAGTGGTGACCGCCAGCCCGTGGGCGATGGTCAGCACCAGCAGCGTGTTCAGCACGAGGCGCAAACGCCGCGCCTCCTGCAACCGGCGCAGCAGGTCCAGCAGGGTCTCGTTCCAGGGGACGGAGATCACGGCCGGCCGGGGCGGTCCCTAGGCGGAGGAGGTCGGCGTCCGGCGCCGGCCTCGACGCTGGGGTCGCGGCTCGTCCCCGGGGTGGTGCTCGCGGCGCGCCGGCGGCGCCGGCGTTACCAGCATCCCGGGGTCCACGGGTTCGGAGGGAATCTTCTGGCCAATGTACGCCTCGATGTCTGGGAGGGAATAGGCGTAGCGTTCACAGGCGAAACTGATGGCGTCGCCTTCGGCGCCCAGCCGCGCGGTGCGTCCGATGCGATGCACGTAATCCTCCGCGTCCTGGGGAAGATCGAAGTTGAACACATGGCTCACGCCCGGGATGTGTAATCCCCGGGCTGCCACATCGGTGGCTACCAGGATCGGCAGCTTGCCTCCCAGAAAACCCGCCAACAGGTGCTGGCGTTTCTGCTGGGGCACGTCGCCGGAGAGCACCGCCGAGCGGAAGCCGTTGGCGTCCAGGTAGCGTGTCACGCGCTCGGCATCCCGTTTGGTGTTGACGAACACCATGGTGCGTAGGGGATTCATGTGTCCGAGCAGGCCGAGGAGCAACGGGATCTTGTCCTCATTGGCCGTGTAGTAGATCTTCTGCCGCACTTGGTCTACGGTGAGCTTCTCAGGTTCCACCTGAACCAGCTGCGGGTTGTTCATGTGCTCGTAGGCCAGCTCCAGGACCCGGTAGGAGAGGGTGGCGGAGAACAGCAGGCTCAGACGCTGTTCCGGAATGGGACAGCGGCGCAGCAGAAAACGGATGTCGCGGATGAAGCCCAGGTCGAACATCCGATCGGCCTCGTCCAGCACCACCACCTGGGCCTGCTTCAAGTTGAATACATGCTGCTTGAAGTAATCGATGATGCGCCCGGGGGTCCCGATCAGCACGTCGACGCCCGCTTGCAGTGTCTCGCGCTGGCTCTCGTAGCCCGTCCCTCCGTAGGCGAGGGCGAGGCGCAGGCCGGTGTGGCGCCCGAGGATCTCCGCGTCCCGGTGGATCTGGATGGCCAGTTCGCGGGTCGGGGCAAGGATCAGGGCGCGGGGCTGGGATGGCCCCGGCTCTGGATTCCGTGGATGGCGCGCCAAGTGGCACAGCATCGCGACCAGGAACGCGGCAGTCTTGCCGGTCCCGGTCTGGGCCTGGCCGGCCACATCCTGTCCACTCAGCGCCAGGGGCAGGGTATTGGATTGGATCGGAGTGCAGTATGTAAATCCAGCCCCATCAATGCCTTGCATTACTTCCGCCGGCAGATCGAAACTGGAGAACGAGACGTCCGTCAATGGGTTCTGGCTCATGGATTATAGGATACCGCAACTGAGGGGCTGGGTGGACTTGAAAAACCGGCGGCTTTAGGCTGAAATGGATGGTGTTACCATAGTCCTTAGTAGAAACCCCGTCCAGCGCCCGCATCCACCGGGCTGTCGATCCCTTCGGACATAGGCTCATTGCAGACACGGGGCCGTCGGAGTAACCCGGGACTCAAAGAATCGAGGTTCGCGGCTACACGCGGTTCTTTAAAGTAGGGTTCCGGTTGCGTATGTCACCGGCCCGGGACGGCGTGGCGCGTTTGCGGAATGTCGTTTCCAAATCCCTGTGGCCACTGGGCCGCATGTGCTTGGCTTGGCGGTTGGTGCATGCCGTTCGAGATCGTATCGTTAGATAAAGAGCAACGCATTCTGGAGGCAGAAACGTGAGTGACAACATCGTGTACGTGACCGACGACAGCTTCGAGAGCGACGTTCTCAAATCGGCTACGCCGGTGCTGGTGGACTACTGGGCCGACTGGTGCGGACCGTGTAAGATGATCGCCCCGATTCTTGACGAGATCGCACAGGAATACGCCGGCAAGCTGCGGATCGCCAAGCTCAATATCGATGAGAACCCCGCGACTCCACCTAAGTACGGCATCCGTGGCATACCCACCCTGATGTTATTCAAGGATGGCAACGTGGAGGCCACCAAGGTCGGCGCAGTTTCCAAGTCACAACTGGCGGCGTTCCTGGACAGCAATCTGTGACGCGGGTGCGTCATGTAAAACTGTGGATTCGTCCCGGACAAGGTGGTAAGGTTGGACCAACAAGAGTAACCGGTCCGGCCCCCGCCGGTCCGGCAGTACCCCAAGCCATTGCACGAACGACCCCGATCTTATCGTTCTTCCTTCCACCCTCCTGACTTTGGTCGGATAGCCCTCGAACATGAATCTCACGGAACTCAAGCAGAAATCCGCGTCGGAATTGATTGATCTCGCCCAGTCCCTTGGCATCGAGGGGATGGCGCGCTCCCGGAAACAGGACGTGATTTTCGCGATCCTGAAGGCGCAGTCGAAGAACGGTGAAGACATCTCCGGAGACGGAGCCCTGGAGATCCTGCAAGATGGTTTCGGGTTCCTGCGCTCCGCGGACAGTTCCTATCTAGCGGGACCGGACGACATCTACGTCTCCCCCAGCCAGATCCGCCGCTTTAGCCTGCGTACCGGCGACACCGTCTCCGGGACCATCCGCCCCCCTAAGGAAGGGGAGCGCTACTTCGCGATGCTCAAGGTCAGCCAGATCAACTTCGAGCCACCCGAGAACGCGAAGAACAAGGTCCTGTTCGAGAATCTGACGCCCCTGCACGCTACCGACCGGATGTCGTTGGAGCGCGGCAACGGCAGTACCGAGGACATCACTGCCCGCATCATCGATCTGATTTCCCCGATCGGCAAGGGCCAGCGCGGCCTGGTGGTCTCTCCGCCCAAGGCAGGCAAGACCATGATGTTGCAGAACATCGCGCAGTCCATCGTCGCCAACCATCCGGAAATCCACCTCATGGTGCTGTTGATCGATGAGCGGCCGGAAGAGGTGACCGAGATGCAACGCTCGGTGCGCGGGGAGGTGATCTCCAGCACCTTTGACGAGCCCGCCACCCGTCATGTCCAGGTGGCGGAGATGGTGATCGAGAAGGCCAAGCGCCTGGTGGAACACAAAATGGACGTGGTGATCCTCCTGGATTCCATCACGCGCTTGGCGCGGGCCTACAATACCGTGGTGCCGGCATCCGGCAAGGTGTTGACCGGCGGCGTCGATGCCAACGCCCTGCAGCGCCCGAAGCGCTTCTTCGGCGCGGCGCGCAATATCGAGGAAGGCGGCAGCCTGACCATCCTTGCCACCGCGCTGATCGACACCGGTTCGCGCATGGACGACGTGATCTACGAGGAGTTCAAGGGCACCGGCAACATGGAGATCCATCTGGATCGCCGGATCGCGGAGAAGCGCATCTACCCCGCGATCAATATCAATCGTTCCGGTACCCGCCGCGAGGAACTGCTGACCAATCCGGAGGAGCTGCAGAAGATGTGGATACTGCGCAAGCTCCTGCATCCCATGGACGAACTGGCCGCCATGGAGTTCGTGCTGGACAAGCTCAAGGCGACGAAGACCAATGCCGAGTTCTTCGACTCGATGAAGCGGTAATCGGCGTTGGGGAGCTGGATCCCGCTGGTCCCGGCATTGTGTGCTCGGCGGCAGCTTTATTCGTGTGCCACCGGATGTACGTTCCACACCTTTTTCGCGTAATCCTGCACGGTACGGTCGCTGGAGAACCGTTCCATGGCCGCCACGTTGAGGATCGCCCATCGGGTCCACTCCGGTGGGTCCCGGTACAGGGCATCCACCTGCCGCTGGATCTCCAGATAGGAATCGAAGTCGGCGAGCACCAGGTACGGGTCACCGCCGGTCGTGAGTGAATGGATCACCGCCCGGAAGCGCTCCGGCTGGTCGGGCGAGAAGAACCCCGATCCGATCATGTCCAGGGTGCGGCGCAATTCCGGGCTCCGCGACACATAGTCGTCCGGACGATAGCCCTGGCGTTTCAGCGCCGCGACCTCTTCGCTGCGGTGACCAAAGATGAAGATATGGTCCGCGCCGACTTCCTCGCGGATTTCCACGTTGGCGCCATCCAGGGTGCCGATGGTCAAGGCCCCGTTCAGGGCCAGCTTCATGTTGCCGGTGCCGGACGCCTCCGTGCCGGCGGTGGAGATCTGTTCGGAAAGCTCCGCGGCGGGGATGATGTCCTCGGCAGTGCTCACGTCGTAGTTCGGAATGTACACGATCTTCAGGATCCCGCGCACCGCCGGGTCCTGGTTGATTACGTCCGCCACGTCGTGGATCAGCTTGATGATGAGCTTCGCCATCCGGTAGCCGGGGGCGGCCTTCCCGCTGAAGATCACCGTGCGGGCGATCCGGTCGGACTGCGGGTTGTCACGCACCTGATTGTACAGCGCGATCACGTGCAGGATATTTAAGAGCTGGCGTTTGTATTCGTGTATCCGCTTGACCTGCACGTCGAACAGGGACGCAGTGTCCACCACCACACCCAAATGCCGCTCGATCAGCTGCGCCAGCCGGGTCTTGTTGGCGAGCTTCACGGCGCGGAACTCATCCTGGAACTGCGAGTCGGCGGCCAGATCCTTCAGCCTGCGGAGTTGGCCGAGGTCGGTGATCCACCCGCGGCCTATTCGTCCGATCAGAAGCTGTGCGAGCGCCGGGTTGGTGTGGTGCAGCCATCGCCGCGGTGTCACACCGTTGGTGATGTTGACGATCTTGTTCGGGAAGAACTGCTCGAAATCGGAAAATATGGTGTCCTTCATGAGGTGAGTGTGGATTCTGGACACGCCATTGACCCGATGGCTGCCCACCGTGGCGAGATGTGCCATCCGCACGCTGCGCTCGCCGCCCTCGTCGACCAGGGACATGCGCCGCATGCGTTCGGTATCCCCGGGCCAGCGGTGTGCCACCTGATGCAGGAAGCGCCGGTTGATCTCGTAGATGATCTGCAGATGCCGTGGCAGCACGGTTGCCAGCAGCGACACGGGCCAAGTTTCCAGGGCCTCTGGCATCAGCGTGTGGTTGGTGTAGGCGAATACCCGGGTGGTGATGTCCCAGGCGCGGTCCCATTCCAGCCGGTGCAGATCCACCAGCACCCGCATCAGCTCGGGAACGGCGATGGACGGGTGGGTATCGTTCAATTGGATGACCACCTTGTCCGGCAGTTGATCCAGATTGTCGTGATGTTTCAGGAAGCGGCGCAGGATATCCTGCAGGGATGCACAGACAAAGAAGTACTCCTGTTTGAGTCGCAGTTCCCGGCCGATGGTGCTGGTGTCGTCGGGATACAGCACCCGGGAGAGATTCTCGGACTCGGTTTGGGTTTCCAGGGCACGGATATAGTCCCCTTCGTTGAAATACTGGAGGTTGAAGTCGCGCGACGACCGTGCCGACCACAGGCGCAGGTTGTTGACGGTGTTGGTCTGATAGCCGGGGATCGGCGTGTCGTAGGCCAAGGCCATCACCTCTTCGGTGTTGACCCAGTGGTTCCACATACGGCCTTGTTCGTCCGTCAGCTCCACCGCCTGGCCGTAGAATTTTACCGGGTATAGCACCTCGGGGCGGGGAAATTCCCAGGGGTTTCCGTAGCGCAACCAGTTCTCCGGATGCTCCACCTGATAGCCATCCTCGAATCCCTGCTTGAACAAGCCGTACTCGTAGCGGATGCCGTAGCCGTAGCCCGGCAGGCGCAGCGTGGCCATGGAGTCCAGTATGCAGGCGGCGAGACGCCCAAGGCCGCCGTTCCCCAGGGCGGCGTCGGATTCCATGTCCTGCAGTCGTTCGAGGTCCAGGCCCACGTCCGCAAGCGCGCTGCGACATTCATCGTGGAAGTCCATGTTCAGCAAGCTGTTGGAGAGGGTGCGGCCGATGAGGAACTCCAGGGAGAGGTAGTACACGCGTTTGACGTCGCCGTGATAACAGGCCCGCTGGGTCTCCATCCAGCGTTCGATCAGGCGGTCCCGGATCAGGTAGGCCACCGTGTGGAACCAGTCCCGGTCCGTGGCGGTGTAGGGATCCTTGCCCACCGAGTAGATCAACCGGTTGGCCAGGGAGCGCTTGATGGAGGCGCTGTCCAGGCCGAGGTAGTCGTGCTTCAGGACTCCGCGTGGGCCGGAGGGTTTCTGGGTCATGAACATTCTCCCGGGCAGCATCTGCGACACGCAGGGGGTGCGTGCGTGGCATGGGCCCACTTCCTCGGTGCACGATGCCACCGAGGATTCATCATACTATTTCCGGGGCCACAACATACCGAGGGCGCCCGCCGTGGGCGGCGGTGGACGCGCGGAAGTCGGTTTGTTGGCACGTGCCGCGGAAGGCGGGTGCTATACTCGGGCCCGGTCGGCCGGCCAAACCGCCGGCCAGAAGCGCGGGTGGCGGGATGAAGGTGCTGTTGTGTTGTGACCTGGACCGCACCCTGTTGCCCAACGGGGTGCCGGAGGAGTCTCCCCAGGCCCGGCCGCTGTTGCGGCGCATCGCGCGGCGCGCGGAATTGACCCTGGCCTACGTCAGCGGACGTCGCCTGGAGCTGTTGCAGGCCGCGATCCGGGACTACGGGCTTCCGCTGCCGGCCTATGCCGCGGGCGACGTGGGGAGCACCTTGTACCAGGTGCGCGCTGGCGCGTGGCACCCATGGGTCGCGTGGGAGCGCGCGATCGCGCCGGATTGGAACGGGTACGGGCATGACGACCTCGCCCGGGTATTCGCGGACCTGGATCCTTTGGTGCTCCAGGAGCCGGAGCAGCAGAACCGGTTCAAGCTCAGTTTCTACGTTGCGCTGAACGTGGAGCGCGACGCGCTGTGCGCGGAGATGCACCGCCGCCTTGCGGACCGGGGCGTGCGCGCCAGCGTGACCTGGAGTGTGGACGAGGCGCGCGGCTGCGGCCTGCTGGACGTGCTTCCGGAGCGCGCCACCAAGCTGCACGCGGTGCGCTTTCTGATGGAACGCGCGGGATACGATGAGGCGTCCACCGTGTTCGCCGGGGACAGCGGCAACGATCTTGCGGCGCTGACCGGCGGGCTGCAGGCGGTGCTGGTGGCCAACGCGGCGCCGGATGTGCGCCGGGAGGCGTTGCGGATCGCGCAGGCCGCCGGCACCGCCGATCGCCTGTATCTGGCCCGTGGCGGTTTTCTGGGCATGAACGGCTGTTACGGGGCGGGCGTGCTGGAGGGGCTGGTGCATTTCCTGCCTGC